>JACZSB010000400.1 GCA_022574435.1 Fidelibacterota bacterium | reverse complement strand
CAGGATGATTCCGTCGATCCAACCGCTGCCGGTGACCGGGTCGCCTGAAAGGGGGTATTTGGTTGGCTCACCGGTGATGGGATCGGTCCAGGGGATCTGTCGTGAGAGGTGAGGGAAAAAGCCTTCCATGCAGTTCCACCATGTCCGGGTTCCGTAGTAAGACCCAATATTGGGGAAATCGTTCCCGAAGTAACCGAAGCTGGTCATGCCCAAGGTATCGCCACCGGCTATCGGTCCCTTCAGTAGTTGGTACCCTGCGGCCGGGACCGGCAGGCCGAAATCACCCAGGTAGGTATTATCGGTTGGGTGGCCGTTATAGACATAGCCCAGGGAGAGATCGATATCACAGCCCACATAGTCGTTGGTATAGGTGCCCAGGTCAGGATCGGACCATTGGACGATGTACATGGAGTCCAGCCGGGCCGTATCCGGCAAGCCGGTGTAGATCATTCGAGCCCGCTTTAGGATGGCATTATTAAGGGGATGATTGGAGCCAAACTGATAGGCCCACATAGTGAGCTGCAGCTCCATACCGGTGGCCGTAGAGCCGTAGGAATTGGGGGCGACTTCGCTGCCATTGTCGAAGGGCAGGTCATTGGCCACCAGCCAGATGGTCTGGGAGGCGCCGGGCTCGCCCGGGAAATCGCCATTGTCATATTCATTGTTCACCACATCCCAAACGGCCGCCTGATAACCCGCACTGCCGTTCCGCTCTTGGTAAGGCGCCCCGTCCCCAGCCGGCCAGTTTTGCCAGTCGCGATCATACTGGACATAAATGGAGTCGATATCGGCATCGCTTATATCGTCGAGGGCAATGGAATAGAAGGTCGATGCATCAGACGTCAGGTCCGCCGTCTGGTAATCGGCCCTGACCCGCCATACATGCCGGTCCGTGGGAGTCTCATCGGCCCCGGTCACATTACCGTTCGCATCATATAGTACCTTCCCGGCCTTCAGTCCCGTGGCGTAGGTGGCGCCATTGACTCTTATCCTGGGTTTGGTACCATCCCGCGTGCCGGCATCGTCAACCCGAGCGCCCCAAAGCAGCCCTTCAGCGAAGATCAGGCCAGCCGTTCCCTTGGGATACTCTGCTGCCCACGAAGCTGCATAGGTATGCGTCCAGGGGAAAAAGCCGTCCCTGTCAACCCAGATCATCAGGTTGTTGATGTTGAGCACTGTCGCGGCCGGCCCCATGGCCGCCGCCGCTTTGGGTAAGGATGCTGATCGTCCGGATGGGTTATTCTCATTTGCGAAAGATAGGGCCGCAAACAAAAGGACCATCATTCCAATACTAATAACTGCACGACTTTTTTTCATGATATCTCCATAGATTATCTAATTAACGGTGTTTGCCGTAAACTTTATTAAGCTCCTGCTAGATACGATCTTGCCAGCCCCTCTAAAAGCCCACCGATACACCAAACTTGATCTGCCTCGGTATATCGAACAGATCGAAGCCTTGATCGGCTATCCAGTGCTGCCGGTTGCCCAGGTTGACCGCTTGATACAGCTCCACAAACGAGGGACCTTGAGCCTGTACGATAAGATCGCTGAGTTCCGGATCGGAAAAGAAGCCATCATCAAAGGCATTCCCTGACCGGTTGTAAACGTTCAGCACATTCTGGCTGTTGAAGAGATTGGTTACAATCACATAGGCCGTGACGGAAGCGTTGCCAAGATTATACGTCACGTCGGCCTTCAAACCGGTATTGAATACCCACGGCGTGGTGGATGCGCCGATCGGTTCCACCGGTTCCCGGCTGCGGGGATCGCCATCCGTCAGCAATGGGCCATCATCGGCGTTTCGCTGGCCCATACCACCCGAAGAATGGGTGAAGGGATGGCCGCTGTTAAAGGTGAAGTAAAGATTAATACCGCTGTTGGCCAACAGGCCACGCTTACCAAAGCGCGTGTCCAGATTGACGGCGCCCCTGTGCTTTTGCTCATACTGCAGCGGCGTAATCAATGTCGGTGATTCAGCCCCCACACTCAGGTTGCCAACTGTGCTGTTGGCGTTTGAATTGGTTCCGCGAGCATCCGTCCAGGTGTAGTTGAGGATGGCCTGGAAGGGCCCCACGCGCCGAGTCTGGAAAGCAAACTCCAGACCGCTGGCCGTAGTGAAATCACCATTATTATAAACAGAGTACTCACCAGCCCCGTAGGTATTGTCGGGAGGGGGGAGCACCTGTTCCACCACAATCTGGCCTTCTGTATTCCGGGCAAAGATGGTCACATCAAAGGACGCCACCTCGCCCAGCTGGTAGGCGAACCCCGCTTCATACTGGGTTGTGATGATGGGCTCAAGATCGAAGCCAACCGGATCGCGGATGAAGTTCTGCCCACCGAAATTGGAAGCCATAGTGGAGCGGCTTTTGTACGGCAGACCCAGGTCCGGGAATTGCGCGAATTTTCCATATTGCAGGTGGAACACCGCCCTATCGGAGAGCGGGAAGGCCAAGCCTAACCGCGGCTGGATGATTGTGTGAGAGTCTGTTTCCTTCAGCGCATCCGCAAAGGCCGAGGCGTCGGTCTTGTCATAGGGTGGATTTAAGATGTCGATCTCGAAATCGTCAAGGTTATACTGGTCCACCCGGATCCCGGCATTAACTACGATATCATTCATCTCAATCTTGTCATTGATATAGAAGGAGAGGTTAAAGGGGTGCTTGGCACGGTCAATATTATTTCCGTCCGTAATCTCCTTACCAAACTCATTGTAGCCGATATTGGAGATCCGGGACCTTCTGAGTATTCTAGCGGCCGTTTCGTCCTCCGCATCGAAATTGGCCTGCAGCGCCGACGTG
>JACZSB010000399.1 GCA_022574435.1 Fidelibacterota bacterium | reverse complement strand
TATTGGCGCTGCTGGCTACAGAGACTCTTCCGGAGGAATTTGCCCTCCACCAGAACTATCCCAATCCCTTTAATCCCACCACCACTATCGAGTTTGACTTGCCGGTGAGCACAGACATCCGAATCGTCGTGTTCAACTTGTTGGGGCAGGAGGTGGCACGGCTATTGGACCAGCGGTTGGAAGCGGGTTATCACCAGCTGGTCTGGAACGGGCGGGATGTCGGAGGGCGTACTGTGCCAACAGGCATGTATATCGTCATGCTGCGGGGGGCACCGGGACACACCAAATCCATCAAGGTGCTACTATTAAAATAACGCACAGAACGTCCCACCACAGGTGGTGGTACCGCTGAAATAAAGTGGCGGCACTCCACAGGTTAGCACAGCAAAGCCCTGTTTCCAGCAACGGGATTATTCCATGATTCGTTGCCGCCTATTTATTGCCCTTGGCGTTTCTGTTGGCTCACTGCACGCGCAAGTAGGCTATTTTAACGATCAGATTGGTGTCACCGTGGGTAGTTCTGGCGCCATTGGCATCTATGCTTCCTCCCTCCTTGATACCGTGCAGCAAATCGATAGGGTTACTATCATTGCCGGTTATGATTCGACTGCAGTCCTTAACTACCGTGAAGACTATAACACCATTATTCCGCACTCCCTTGCAGCTGCTCCGACGCACAGCGATTACGAGATTATAGGGGCTGTCGACAATTCCTGGTCCATGGCGCCCCCGGATTTTCAGGTGCTCTACAATCTGTACGGCTGGATTTCCGGTGGCTTTAGCATATTCAAGTTCACCATAGTAAACATGGAGGACGGCTCCAGGATCACGCGGATTGGCAGTGAGATAATCCCGAAGATTGGTGGTCTGTGGGGAAATGAAACAGTCGCTTTCGACCTGGCGAGCCAGATTTGTTATCAGTATAAGACTGGCTCAACCCATCTGGGTTTCAAATTCTTTTCGCATAATCTGTCGTCGTTGAAATTTATCGACTATTCCTCCGGCTATGATAGCGCTGCCCTCCTGTGGACATATTTGAACCATGGAAACATAGATGCGCTGTTTGCCGCTAGTCCTGACGGAGCGGTGGTTTTCCCATCGATCGATCCAGTAGTGATCGGTCCAGGCGATTCTGTGGCTATATATATGGGTGTATCGATCGGCAACGATTTTACGACCATGGTTGAGAACATGATTGAGGTTGAGCGGTTATTTCAGGAAGGTTGGGGAACAGGTGATGAATACGGGACTGGGGTAATCGTGGAGGTTCCAGCAATAGCGCCTGGGAGTCTATCACTGGATGGCATTGCAGATGAACCGGGCTGGACGGCGGCACTGAATATTGACATTTTGGCCAATTGGGACGGTGCATATTCCGGCCATCCAGATGTTGATATCGTAGCGGAAACAAAGTTGCTCTGGACCCCTGATACCCTGTTCGTGTTTGTGCTGATTGATGACTATCAGCCGTTGTACTGGTACCCCGGCGGATGGGGAGGAGAGGCGATCTTCATCGGGGTCGATGGTACTCACGCCGGGGATAACCAGATCGATAACGATTGGTCGGGCTGGCCGCAAAACGCGCCTGATAAGGGCCCTGTGGGCTATACCATCAATCAAGATGGCATCACTCTGGATTGGGGTAATGCAGGCATTTCACCGCAGGACTCTGGATGGGTACGAGGGACGGTTTTCATTGATGATTTAAACTATGACTGGGGTATAGAGATGGCGGTTTATGTACCACAGATCCGGAGCAATTCCATGATCGGTTTCAATATTGGTGGTGCTGCCGCCAGCCAGGAATGGGATGACGAAAATGATCGTGACGGGGGCGACTATGCCTATTTCTCATGGCAATTCAATACCCTTCCCGGCGGCGATGTCGTACACTCGGCGGCAAGCTTCGCCACCCTCGTGTTCAACCCCCTTGTGGATAATATCTACCTGGATTCCTATTGGATCGATGATGACAACTTTGCACGCAGCGCAGGCAACAATGATGGAATCGCCAATCCTGGAGAATTTCTGGAGATCTATCTTACGGTGGCCAACAATTCGGGCAGCACGATCAGTGCATCCTACTTCATCCCTGACCGAACCTACGACCCCTTCGTTAGCCCCCTAGGGGTATACTATTTTGATGACCACATCGGGAGCAACGATATCCCGGCCAACAGCACCATGGAATTTGCTGACGCTTTAGATTTTTATGTTGATGCCGCGATTCCTGCAGGCCACATGCTCACAATCCCGTTGGCGTTGTATGATGGGAATGATAATTTGATCAGCGCAGACACACTTCGAATACCGGTCTCTGGGACTGATCAGACACCTCCCCTCATCACCGATTTTTTACTCGACGCCAATTATGTCGAAGTGGGTACACCGGTGACCATCGGCGTTTTTGTTCAGGAGGGCGGAGCGGTATCCTCGGTAGAGATGATGCTGGAAAGCCCGGATGAGAACGTTCTTGCAACAGTCAGCATGCACGATGACGGCCAGGATGGTGACGACGTAGCCGGGGATCGATGGTTCGGTGCGACTTATGCCCCTGACACAGAAAATTCATTTTATGTAGATATTCGAGCCACTGATGCCGCCGGAAACGTTACCGAAATCGACAATATAACCCAATTCACTTCAGAGCCGTTTGTCCAGAACCATTCTCTCCTTCTGGTCGCAAATGC
Source organism: Fidelibacterota bacterium (assembly GCA_022574435.1). Lineage (GTDB taxonomy): Bacteria > Fidelibacterota > Marinisomatia > SCGC-AAA003-L08 > TS1B11 > JACZSB01. The sequence goes on along the minus strand of JACZSB010000399.1, from coordinate 114 downwards.
CGCGACACCTCAATACGATGGATTGTTTGTTGCCGCCCTACAGGAAGCCGGCTATCAATTCGATACCTGGTCAAGATGGTTGCGCGGCCCGGTAACGGCGGAGATCCGGGGCGG
>JACZSB010000398.1 GCA_022574435.1 Fidelibacterota bacterium | reverse complement strand
CAGCGCATCCTGCACATCCCGCTGGGGGTCATCCCGGCCTGCCAGGCGCAGCATCTCACTGGCCAGGAAGAGGCTCAGCTCCACTAGGTCCGCCGGACCATCACCCTCCAACGCCGCCACCGCCTCCCGCACCTCGCACCACACCCCTGCCGAGTGGCCCAACGGCTGATTCATGTCGGTGATGTGGGCCACGGTGTCCACCCCGAAGGCCGCGCCGGTTTCCACCAGCACACGGGCCAGTTCCCGGGCCTCCGCCAGGCTGCCCATGAAGGCGCCGCTGCCCCATTTCACGTCCAGCACCAGCCCCTGGATCCCCTCGGCGATCTTCTTGCTCATGATGCTGCCGGCGATCAGCGGCACCGATTCCACCGTGGCGGTCACGTCCCGCAGGGCATACAGCTGCTTGTCGGCCGGGCAGATGTCGTCGGTCTGGCCCATGATGCAGATGCCCACCTTTGCCACCTGGCGTTGGAAGGTCTCCAGGTCCAGGCTGGTCCTGAAGCCGGGGATGGCATCCAGTTTATCGAGGGTCCCGCCGGTATGCCCCAGCCCCCGGCCGGAAATCATCGGCACATACACCCCGCAGGCGGCCACCAGCGGCCCCAGCACCAGGGAGACCTTGTCTCCCACGCCTCCCGTACTGTGCTTGTCGGCCACGTAGCCGTCCAGGTGTGAGAAGTCGAGGCGCCGCCCCGAATCGATCATGGCCTCCACCAGCACCTGCCGCTCACCGGGGTCCATCCCCTGAAAGTAGACCGCCATCAGCCAGGCGGCCATCTGGTAATCGGGCAGCTCGCCACTGGTGAAGGCCTCCAGCAGCCAGCGGATCTCTTCGGGCGTATGGGCCGCGCCCCCCTGCTTCTTGCGGATCAACTCGTAGGGGATCATCCCGCCGCCTCCAGGTAGCCGCGCACAATCACCGGTCTAGGATTGTTGGATAGCGGTATCATCGTCAGCAGCACTGTTTCGCTTGCGGAACAAGTCCAGTATGTCCAGTCGCCAGAAGCGATGCTCATTGTGAATCTGCCAGATCAGGAGCAGCCCAATGATGGTCAGCAGAATATTGGCCGCCCACATAGCCAGAAAGGGTGGCACCAGTGCCCGGTCCGCCAGCTCCTCACCGGCGATCAGCAAGGCCCAATAGATGACGAAGAAACCGAGGCTCAAGGCTGAGGCCACGGCGAAACCGCCCCGGCGGGCCCTGATCCCTATGGGGGCGCCCACGATGATAAATGCTATACAGGCGAAGGGGATGGCAAACTTCTTATATATCTCCACCTTATAGCGATTGATCCCCCGGTGGTAGCTCCTCAGGAGGTTATAGTCACCCGTCAGCCCGCGCTCCAGGTTGTTCGCCCGGCGTGCCAGCCTGGCTGATTCGCCTGGGGATAGTTGGGCGCTGTCGGCAATGGCCTGCTTCCACCTGGACATCAGGGCCGTGGTTGCGACCTGGGATGTGTCGCCGGTCAGGTGGTAGGGTGTCTGAGATGTAATCCGGTTTGCGATGCGCGCGTTCACCTTCTCAATCTTACCAAGGTAGCCCTCGATCTTCTCCTGCATCATGCCGATGTCCATCTCCCGATCACCCCGCTGCTCGCTCTCCCGGCGCTCCAGATACAGGTTATCCACCGGGATTACAATGCGGTGCTTTGCAAACTTAAGCCGCCGGTATTCGTCATAGTCGGGGAGGCTCAACTCATGAATCTCACCGTCCTCGAGGTTCAGCAAGATGGCGTCATCGATGGTCTGCATGGTGCCTCGATCGGCGTAAATAGTCACCTGGCTGGTACGGTTATCTTTGCTGTAGATCAGTATATCAGTAAATCCGGCCCCATCCTGGCCGCGGACGATCATGCTGTAGGAGGGCAGGTCGTTGACGAATATGCCCACCTGAATGCCCAGGTCCGGGCGCTTGCGGCTGATATCGGACGATAGCAGGCGGGCCCGGTGGTTGGCCTTGGGGAGCACCTGGTTATGGAAGAACACCAGGAACATACAGACCAGGACGCCGAACACGACGGCGGGCGCCAGGATCGAGGGGTAGCTCAACCCCGCAGTGCGTAAGGCCGTGATCTCATTGTCATGTGACATGCGCCCAAAGACCATCAGTGTGGCCACCAGGACGGCCATGGGCGCTGCCAGGGCCAGTATCCAGGCCATGTTCAGCCCCACGTATTCCGCTATTACCCCAAACCCCAACCCCTTGCCCAGGAAACGGTCGATGGCGCGCAACAGGAAGTTGGTGAGCAGCACAAACAGGAGCATCAGCAGGGCCAGGATAAAGGGCGCCACGTGCTGGCGGAGGATATACCTGTGTAACACTTTCACCCGAGGAACTTAACCGCCGGCAGCGCAACAACTCAAGGCCAAATGCCCTTGACTGCCGACGGGGTGGGAGGTAATTTTGCGGCAGCCGAGCGACTGGAACGGGCAGTTCGAGTCAAGCCTGGCGAGCATGGTGGGCGTAGCTCAGCTGGTTAGAGCACCTGGTTGTGGCCCAGGAGGCCGTGGGTTCAAGTCCCATCGCTCACCCCGAATTGCCAGGTCGTCACGGGGCGTGGCGCAGCCCGGTAGCGCACCTGCTTTGGGAGCAGGGGGTCACAGGTTCAAATCCTGTCGCCCCGACACGAGTGTAACGAGTGGAGGGAATTAGTCCCGCCAGCGGCGGGGTTTCCGCTACGCTCCAACAGTTGGCAGTGGCAGTTGGCAGTAGGACAAGCCAGCGCCCATTCGGCAGGCTCAGGGCATGCCCTTCGACGAGCTCAGGACAAGCTTTTCAAAGAGCGGCCCGGGGGATCATCTTGG
>JACZSB010000397.1 GCA_022574435.1 Fidelibacterota bacterium | reverse complement strand
CACCACCATCGAATATGCCCTGCCCCGGCCGGCACGGATTTCACTGCGAATCTATGATCTACTGGGCCGCGAAATGGTGATCCTCGATCAGGGCTGGCGGGACATGGGCTACCACCAGGTAGTCTGGAACGGCCGGGACCGCCGGGGCGCGAACCTCGCATCAGGGGTCTACTTCGCTGTATTCCAAGCCGATAGGACCATCAGAACCCGGAAGATGCTTTTACTGAAGTAATGCCATTGTCCCGCAGGCTGCTTGTCCCGGCAAAGGCATTGGCGGGGCTGTTGCTGAAGTAAGCGCCAGAGTGTCCCGATCCTATTCCGCAGTTTAATACCTAAAATCATGCTACGGACTGGGTGGGACAGAGCAAGGTGTTGTCCCTCCAGAGGCGGAGGTGGGGTTCTTTCGCAATAGGAGTCACTGGCAATCTGGCACTTGAAACCTGTGACTAAAACGCCCCGGTTGCCGGGGCGTTTCACGTGGCCCAAGATTAATTTTAGCCGTTGATGCCCGGATCAATTGATGGCGGAATAATGAAAAAAAAGGAACAGCCTATGGCTCCAACCAAAAAAGCTGAGAAACCGGCCGAGATCAAGGCTATCTACAATCCCCCGGAGCATATTATCAAAAATGCCACTGTGCGGGAGTATGATAAACTTTATAGGCGGTCCATCGAGGATCGCGAGGGCTTTTGGGCGGAGCAGGCGGAACTGCTGGACTGGTACCAAAAATGGGACCAGGTTCTGGATGATTCCCAAGCGCCGTTTTATCGTTGGTTCACGGGCGCCAAGACCAACATCATTCAAAATGCCATTGATCGCCACCTGAAAACCGCCCGCCGGAACAAGTTGGCCATCATCTGGGAAGGCGAACCGGGTGACACTCGTACTTTCAGCTACCACGCCTTGAATCGGGAAGTGTCCAAACTAGCCAATGTGCTACTCAATATGGGCGTTAAAAGGGGTGAGATCGTAACAATTTACATGCCCCAGATACCGGAGTTGGCCTTCGCCATGCTGGCCTGTGCCAAGATCGGGGCAGCCCACAGCGTGGTTTACGGCGGATTCAGCGTGGAAGCGCTGGCCGGGCGGATCACCGACGCCCAGAGCCGGGTGTTGATCACGGCCGACGGTGGCTATCGCCGGGGCCGGGCGACCAAGCTCAAGGAGATCGCCAATGAGGCCATGCAGCGCGCGGCGACTATCGAGGTTTGCATCACCGTTAAACGGACGGGCGAGGAAGTCTATATGGAGAACGACCGCGACTTCTGGTACCATGACCTCATGAGCATGCCCATCGCCGGCCACAAGTGTGAGACCGTGCCGATGGATTCCGAGGAGATGCTGTTCATCCTGTATACCTCCGGCACCACCGGGCAGCCCAAGGGGTTGGTGCACACCCACGGCGGCTACGCGGTCTACACCGCCACGACCCATCGCATGGTATTCGATATCAAGGAAGAGGACCGCTGGTGGTGTGCGGCCGATCCGGGGTGGATCACCGGGCACAGCTACATCGTTTACGCCCCCCTGATCAACGGCGCCACAGTAATCATGTACGAAGGGGCGCCCAACCACCCCTATCCTAATCGATGGTGGCAGATGGTGGAGAAATACGGGATTAACATCCTGTACACTTCGCCTACCGCCATCAGGGGCTTGATGCGCTTCGGCCGGGCCTGGCCGGACCGCCACGACCTGAGCAGCCTGCGATTACTGGGGACTGTGGGTGAAACAATCAATCCCGAAGCGTGGCGCTGGTACCACGAGGTTATCGGCCGGGGCAACTGCCCCATCATGGATACCTGGTGGCAGACCGAAACCGGCGGTTTTATGATCACCCCCTTGCCCATTACGGCGCTCAAACCCGGGTCGGTCACCTTCCCCTTCTTCGGTATTGAAATTGGGGTGGTTGATGAGCAGGGCCAGGAAGTCGCCACGGGCGCCGACGGCAATCTGGTAATTAAAGCCCCCTGGCCCGGCATGGCCCGCACCATCCACGGCGACCCCGACCGGTTTTTAGAAACCTACTGGAAGGACTATAAGAAGCAGGGCTGGTACAAAGCGGGCGACGCCGCTCGCATCGACGAGGACGGCTATGTCTGGATCATCGGCCGCACCGACGATGTGATCAAGGTGGCGGGTTATCGCCTGGGCTCCGCGGAGGTGGAAAGCGCCCTGGCCAGCCACGAGGCGGTGACCGAAGCGGCCGCCATCGGGTTGCCCCACGAAATCAAGGGCCATGCCATTCATGCCTTCGTGATCCTGCGGGCGGGGCTGTCCGGTAGCAGCCAATTAGAGAGTGAACTCAAGGAACATGTGGGTCGGGAAATGGGGCCCATCGCTAAACCCGAGTCCATTGAGTTCGTCGATATGCTGCCCAAAACTCGCAGCGGCAAGATCATGCGGCGGGTGTTGAAGGCCCGGGCCCTGGGAGAGGATGAGGGCGACCTGACGACGCTGGAAGAGTAGGGGGCGTAGTCCTTTGCGTCAAGGAGATTATAGGCGGATTGACTTAGCGTTATATTCGCCGCATATACCAGGGAGGCTGCTGAAATAACTTTAATAGTCACTGCCCATATCCCGCCCCCGGTCCCATCCACATTCGGTGAATGGGATCATTTCGATTGGTGGATAATCGATCATAATTATGAGATAATCCTTGCAATCGCCCCTCAAAGCTAGTATAGTCTTTTTCCATTTAAACAACATAATATGACCCGTTATCATTTGTTTTGAAGGGGGTTATGGTTGCAAAACCTACGTAGGAGGTCTAGACATGAATCGCACTGGCCAACTCACCATTTTT
>JACZSB010000060.1 GCA_022574435.1 Fidelibacterota bacterium | reverse complement strand
CCCTCTCCGTCTAACGGAGAGGGGAGGGCCGCAGGACGGGGCCTGGCCTGAGTTTATCGAAGGGGTGAGGTTCCCCGCCACAGACTTTTCCCGGACCTGGGGATTCCTTACGGAAAAATAGTTTCCTCCACGTGTCATTTTCTACATTTCTCAACAGATCCGTCCGCCCGCTAGCGGATCAATGAGTTACAGACTTGCGTAATTAATTTTCGGGGGAACTCCCATGCTGCTTATCCCTCGAATATTGATCATAAATTCCGTGAATTAGCTTGCAGCGCTTTCTACCGGCTCGTAATTTTAAGTAGGAATAATTCTTAGTTAATGCGCTACAGCCCTCAAAGAGAATCGATCCTTAAAATTGTGCGGGGCACCGATACGCACCCCACAGCCGAATGGATTTTCTCCCAGACCCGGCAGGAGATGCCCACTATCAGCCTGGGGACGGTCTACCGCAACTTGAACCAGTTGGCAGACCACGGACTTATCAAGCGCATATTCGGCCAGGGCCACGTGAGGTACGACGGTACCACCACGCGGCACGATCATTTTCGCTGTGAGATATGCGGCAAAATCTACGATTTCAATGTTCCTTTAGAAGGCATTGTGAACCAGCTATCTCCTGCGCCGGGCTTTCAAGTTACTGAATACTCACTCGACATCACCGGGACTTGCCCGGACTGTTCACCACGGAAAGGAAGTACGCATCATGCCACTGAAAGTAGGAGATAAAGCTCCCAGGTTCACAGGTAAGAACTTGGCGGATGAAGAGGTATCACTTGATCAATATGCCGGGAGGCGGAACGTATTTTTGGTCTTCTATGTCAAGGCATTTTCATCTGTTTGCGCCGTCCAACTGCCCACTTATAACCGTAATCTGGACGGTTTTCGGAGTAGGGAAACCGAAGTCATCGCCGTGAGCGTTGATAATCCATTCAGCCAGAAGGCCTTCTGCGATTCAATTGGGGGCATCGATTATCCGGTGATCAGCGATATGGGCCTCACGATTGCCAAGCAATATGATGTGGCCTTACCCGGTGGTTTTGCCACGCGGGCTGAATTTCTGATCGATAAAGAGGGGGTTATCCGTTGGCTGAACGTCGAAAGCAACCCGGCGGAGAATACCCCCACCATAGACGAAATTTTCACTGCTATTGAGGCGGTGTAACCTGCCGTAGCGCAGGCATTTTCCAAGCACCAATAAGTTAAGGAGTATTAACAATGGAACTTAAAGGGAGCAAAACCGAGGAGAACCTGAAAGCTGCGTTCTCCGGCGAATCCCAGGCCAACCGCCGTTATCTGTACTTTGCCCGCCAGGCGGACATAGAAGGCTACCCCGATGCGGCCGGTGTGTTCAAGAACACCGCCGACGGCGAAACCGGACACGCGTTCGGTCACCTGGAGTTCCTGTCCGAGGTGGGCGACCCGGCCACCGGGCTGCCTATCGGTGATACCGCGTCCAACCTCAAGGCTGCCGTGGCTGGTGAAACCTACGAATATACGGAGATGTATCCTGGTTTTTCCAAAGCGGCTCGCGAGGAAGGGCATGATGAGATCGCCGAATGGTTCGAGACCCTGGCCCGGGCCGAGAAATCACACGCCGGCAAGTTTCAGGCCACCCTGGACACTCTAACCGACTAGTATTGCTGCGGTGTCTGGCGATGCCGCGGCACGCCGGTTTCTATCGTTAGCCACGCCGATACTATTATCCGGCTCTGCCATGTCGCTGATAGATCACTCTGATACCACTGATACGGTTTATGATATCAACAATTCTCTGTACTGGGAACGATCTTCCCTGGACCGGGAGTTGCACCGCGTTTATGATGTCTGCGTAGGCTGCCGTTTATGTTTCAACCTGTGTCCTTCGTTCCCGGCTCTGTTCGAGGCCATCGATAGCCAGGCCGATAGTAAGCGCCTGGTGGCTGAACAGGAAGGGCGGATCGGCACGGCCCAGCAGCGCACCGATTTTCTCGACCTGCCCGAAGGCCAACAGGCCGCCCAGGCCAGCGCTGAAGTGGAGTTTGTAGGGCTGGTCACCGAACTCACCGAGGCGGAACAATGGCAGGTTGTGGACCTGTGCTACCAGTGCCGGTTGTGTGAATCAATCTGTCCTTACACGCCCGACAAGGAGCACGATTTCCAGCTCGATTTCCCCCGGCTGATGTTGCGCGCCCAGGCGGTACGGACCAAGGCCAGAGGCCGGCGGCTCAGTGATATCATCCTGAGCCGAACGGATCTATCGGGCCGGCTGGGATCACTGATGGCTCCCTTCTCCAACTGGGGCAACCGGTTGGCCCCTCTGCGCTGGCTCATGGAAAAACTTGTCGGGATCAGCCGCCACCGGGTATTACCTGATTTTCATCGGCAGACCTTCGCCAAGTGGTTTCAGCGGCACCGCCGCAAGACCAAGGTACCCGCTAATCCCGTGGGCCGGGTGGTGATCTTCGCCACCTGCTATACCAACGCCAACGACCCTGACATCGGGCGGATGGCGGTAGAGGTGCTGGAATACAACCGGGTGGAGGTGCAGTATCCACCCCAGCAATGCTGCGGGGCGCCGCATCTGTCTCATGGAGATTTCGAAGCCTTCCGCCGCCAGGCTATGCCCAATCTGGAGGAGCTGGCCCGCTGGATCGACCGCGGCTACCAAGTGGTGGTCACCGGGCCGCCCACCTGCTCACTGGCCATTAGGGAGGACTATACCTATCTTAATAACGGTGATTCCCGCGTGGCCGAACTTGTGGCCCGGGTATCGGCAAACACAGTGGACATTTCCAGATACCTGATGCAACTGCATAAGGAGGGGCATCTGCGCACCGATTTCGTGAACGAGCTGGGTGATATCAACTATCATTTACCCTGCCATCTCAAGGCGCAGAAAGGCGGCTATCACAGCCGTGACCTGCTGCGATTGGTTCCGGGCGCCAAGGTACGTTTGGTAGACAAGTGCTCCGGAATGGACGGTGGCTGGGGCATGAAAGCGGAATTCTTCCAAGCCTCCATTAAAATAGCCGATAAGCTGGTCCGGCAGCTTAACCAACGGCCGGCGGACCACAACTGCTCGGATTGTACCCTGGCCGGGCTGCAACTGCACCAGGCCAGCGGGGGCGATATCTCAGCAGCCCACCCCATACAGTTGATCCATTACGCCTACGGACTAGGCGATTGATCTGGCACAGGCGGTAAAATGGAAAAAATCAAACTAGCGGACCTACTGGATATCACCGAGTACGAAAAGATTCGCCCGGAGTCCCGTCAGGAAGTAATGGACCACAAAAAAGTTCGGCGCATACAATTGGGCTCCGAGATCTCGTTGACTTTTGAAGATCGCACTACTATAATTTTCCAGATACAGGAGATGATGCGGGCCGAGCGGCTGGTGCACGACAGCCAAATCCAGGTTGAGATTGACGTCTATAATGACCTGATCCCGGACCAGGGGGAGCTCAGTGCTACCCTATTCATTGAGATCACGGAATCCGACCAGGTTAAGGAAAAACTCCACAAGTTCCTGGGCCTGACAGATGGCGAAAGCCTCTGGTTACAGATCGGCGATACAAAAATTTACGCCGCTTTTGAAGAGGGCCGCGCCGAAGAAGACAAAATCAGCTCGGTGCATTATATCCGATTTACCCTGACGAAATCGGTCCAGGAGAGTCTCGAGAACTCCGCGATCGAGGCTAAAATAGGTATTGACCAAGGGACCTATAAATATACAACTGTGTTAAGTTCAGACTCGCGCAAGTCTCTGATAAACGATCTACGCCCAGCCTGAGATTGAGTCCGGGAGCGTGCTCAGCCATCGCATAGCAAGGTGCTGGGTGCACCGTGACAATTGTTAGCCGCAGAGGGCAATATCAGCATAAATTTGTTCGTTACAATCCCTAACAAATTGAGGAGAAGCAACGATGGAAGTGATGCCACTGCTTGATGCACTGTTCCGCTGGATACACGTGGTAGCGGGTATCCTCTGGATTGGCCTGCTTTACTGGTTCAACTGGGTTAACCTACCCTTCGTCGCCACCTTGGATGGCGACACCAAACAAAAGATCACCCCGGAGCTCTATCCTCGAACCTTGTACTGGTTCCGCTGGGGCGCTGCCTGGACATGGGTCACGGGTGTATTGCTGCTGCTGCTGGTCTTCTACCACGGCGGAGCGCTGTTCGATAGCCCTGAAACCAGCTGGGGACTATCGGCCTTTGTCATGCTGGCTGTCGTGTTCCTGGGCGTCTTCGCCTACGATGCGCTCTATAACACGGTACTAAAAAAGAACGATTTGCTAGCCACAGGTATCAGTCTGGTTCTCATCTCGCTGGTGCTGTTCCTCTTCGAGAGGTGGGCTCACTTCGGATACCGGGGTTATGTAATTCATACCGGCGCCATGTTTGGCACCTTCATGGCCTTCAATGTTTGGTTCCGTATCTGGCCTGCCCAGCAGAAGATTATCCCCGCCATCAAAAGCGGTGAAGCTCCCGATGCCGCCCTGGCAGCTATGGCCGGCATGCGCTCCAAGCATAATACCTATATGTCTGTGCCATTGGTGTGGACCATGATCAACTTCCACACTACCACCGTCGGCGCCGGTAGCCGCTACTGGTTGTTCCTGGCCATCATCATCGGCTGGGGCGCTGTCTGGCTGCTTTATCGCAAGTCCGCTAAGGTGCCCGGCTTTTAGCCAAGCTCTAATTTCACCAGCAATGCAAAAGCCCCTGCCCATTGTGGTAGGGGTTTTTGCTTTTCCTCTTTCTATCAGCTGCATTATTGATTCCTTCAAAACCATCCCCGCAATCATATCGTAAATTGCGTCTTCAATCTTTTGTTTATGGACTTTACCACTATAGCTAAATCCACACTTTTATCGACGATATCATTATGGGGCAAAAAGAGTCCTGTCGCATCGCTATACTATCCTACTTTCATAATTGAGTTATGATTACCGCATATTATTTATAATGATATTATTGTTGCAATACCCGTATTATGCGACTTATTTAGTTTCATATTTCATCATTTTACTTTTGCGACTTTAGTCTCTATAATTTACAGCCATACAGCACCATAAATAGAGTACATTATTATATTAGTCTATCAATAATGTGTTTGTTGTTTGTAATACACGTATTATTAATATTATATATGTGCGTATTATATGCATTATGATTCGTGATTAGTATTAATATTAGTAATTCACATATGCTGGGGGTATGTTGTTCTGGCCGTATGCCATATCAACAGGGTTGGGTGTGCCCATATTATGCCAATGGTTCGGCTAACTATACTGTGAAATACAATATCGTTCTATTTTTCATTTATTGAGCGGCCGTGCGCAGTAGTATTACTGATATATTATATATCAGGATACATACCTGAGCGACTATTTATTATGCTGTTAAAACATATGGTTGCTTTACTCTTATACCGTGCGTCTTGGATACTATTATACTTGCGACGATTTATATTGGTGTATAGAATACGCTCAATACTGCTAGCGTATTCATGGAACACGATGCTTGTAAAAAAAAGTATTTAATCACTAATTAAATTGTCGTGTGCCTGGCATACCAGGACGAAGATATGCCCTGTTGTTTGAATCACCTGAATTTGTTACTTGTCACCATTGATGGATATGCTATTGCTTATGCACTGTTCCGCATTGTGGGCAGGACGCGCAGCAGTTAAGTTCATTTAGCTATGAACATATACTTTGCGGCCAGCATCAGCAGTGGACGGCAACGGGCCGAAATATACCCCTTTATTATCCAGGATCTGAGGCGATACGGACGGGTTGTGAGCGAATTCGTTGCAGACCAGAAAATGACCAAAATGGGGAACAGGGAATTGACGCCGGAGCAAGTCTATCAAGGGGATATCGCACTGATCGATTCATCGCAGGTGGTGGTCGCTGAAGTGACTGTGCCATCGTCGGGAGTAGGGGTGGAAATTGCCTACGCCGGGCATCATGGTAAACCGGTACTGGCCCTATACCAGCCTGCGCCGGGCCGGCGATTGTCAGCCATGATCGCAGGGGACCATAATGTGACCGTTGCGGAATACCAGACCAACAAGCAGTTGCTGGCGGCAATCAAACGGTTCTTTGCGAAACTGCCGCCGGCTGATCCTGATCGCTGACCCCGATATCAATATTCAGCTGTCTGACTCCTCCCTCGGAAAAATTGTAAATTCGGTTACCATGCCGCCACCTTCGTTGCATATAGGATCGCTCCGCATTGACCACCCGGTATTTCTGGCCCCAATGGCGGGGGTCACCGACCACCCTTTCAGGGTGCTGTGCCGGCGTTTTGGGGTTGGTGTGGTCTATACCGAATTCGTGAGCGCCAACGGCATAATCCGGGGGGGAGCCAAAACTTTGCGCATGGTGCGATTCACGCCCAATGAGAGGCCTATAGGCATCCAGGTATTCGGAGATACTCCGGAGGTCATCGCTGCCTCGGTGGCCTACCTGGCTAAAAAGCACCAGCCGGACCTGATAGATTTGAACTTCGGCTGTCCGGTGCCGAAAATTGTAAAGAAAGGAGCCGGCTCGGCCATGTTACGGGACCTGGCGCTCATGCGGGATGTGGTGACGGCCACGGTGGCGGCGGCGGGGGAGGTGCCGGTAACCGTCAAGATGCGTTCCGGATGGGACTCGGGCAGCCTGGTAGCCGTCGAGGCAGCCACGATTATCGAGGAGTGCGGCGCCAAGGCCCTGACCCTGCACCCACGGACCACGAGCCAGGGCTTCACCGGCCGGGCCGACTGGAGCCTGATCAAAGCGGTCAAGGAGCAAGTTGGTATTCCGGTAATCGGCAACGGCGACATTCACACTGCCGACGACGCCCTGCGAATGTTTGACGAGACCGGCTGCGACGCTGTGATGGTGGCCCGCGGCGTTCTGGGCAGCCCCTGGATTTTCAGGCAGATCGGAGAATTGCTCGCCGGTGGCGCCGCCATCCAAGTGAATCCGGTGATCATAGCCGACACCTGCCGGGAACACTTTGAACTGTTGCGGGGGTACTATTCGGAACGCATGACGGTCAACCTGTCCAAGAAGCATTTGAACTGGTACTTGAAGGGCTTTCCGGGAGCGGCCCAATGGCGCCGGCGATTCATGGCCTGTGATACCAGTGCCCAGGTGGACCAGCTAGTCACCGACTTCCACAATTTCGCCCACACTAATGGTGAGGCCATTGTCACTGACCGGGAGCCAGACCAAGTTATAAATGTCAATTAAATAGCATCCCAAATCTATCCTGCCGTAATTTCATTTCAGCCCGTATTATTTCTATGAAACGCCTCGTGATTATTATCAGTTTCAGTTTCTTCAGTATGCTGGGTATCTTCATACTCAGCGCCGGTACCTACCTGGTAACGCTGGTGGCGCCGGTCCACCCGCTGTTGGGCTGGCTGGCCGGGTTGTTTCTGGCTATGCTCTTCTGGGCGGTGGTGGTGTACCCACTGGTAGCGCTTGTTGCGGCTCTTTTTCGCACCCGGCGTTCATGGGTGGCCGGTAGCTGGGCCCATAACCGCTACCTGGCTCGTCTGGCGCGGCAGCATCGTCGCTACCCGGTGATCGACCTGGCCCTGGTGGCTACCGACAAGCATAACTTCCTGGGCGAGGTATATATCCAACTGCGTGAGAAATCTAACGATCTCATGGTGGAAGCGGCCGAAACTATTTTCTATCATACCGCCATTTCACAATCAGGGCGCCTGGATACCATGGTATTGCTAGGCAAGCAGATCGCACTGATCAACAATTTGGCCGATTTGTATTATCCCCACTCCAGGGCAAAAGTACTACCCTCACTATATGCTGATGTGATCGAGGCGGCTTTGCGGCCCAGCGACCGGGAACAATTGAACCTGGGCTCGCAGATCGGGCCGGCCTTGATAGGGGCATCGATTGTAGGGGCCATTCCCGGGGCCAACCTGGTATCGATCCTCATATCGGACGCCGTGGTCCAGGGCTCGTCCAATGCACTGATTACCCTGAGGATAGGGCTGCTGACCCGCAGGTTCTTCCACCGCGCCCTGGAAGGAGGTTCAGTGGACCGGGAAGCCGAACGCCACGCGGTCAACCAAGAAGCCGCCTCCATGTTGGAACCGTTGGTGGAAGCAGCTTCGAGCGCCCTGGCCCGGATTATCTGGAAAACCGCCAAGGACCACCTGCGGCGCGTGCCCGCCGCCACTCTAGAGGGCCTCAAATCGGTTGTCTCCTGGTCGGTGCGGGGCCTTACGGGCGGCCGGGGCGCAAAAGGCGGCCAAGCAAATGCCGACAGCGCCGGTAAATAACCGGCCTAATCACAGCTACCTCTGGCCCCGCCCTACCAGGCAGATTGACGGAACATTCGCGCCCGGCCGTACACCCCAGCGACTCAATCAAGGCCTCCGACTCAGGATCGATGGCTGACCGCATTGTTAACCGGTAGCCGCCGTCGTAAATTACCACCGATGAAAAAAGGAGCATAATTGGACGTTTTATATGCATTAGGCCAAGGTGGTGAGCAGTCGGGAGGGGCGCTGGCGTTTCTACCGATGGTGCTGATGTTCGCCATCATCTATTTTCTGCTTATTCGCCCACAGATGAGACGAAGGAAGGCCCAAACCGCCTTGTTGGCCGATTTAAAGAAAGGCGACCAGGTGATTACCAGGGGTGGTATCTATGGCAAGATTGAAGCATTCAAGGGCAAGGAAAATTCCAGGGTGATCCTGGATGTGGGCAAGGGAGCCAAGCTCACTGTGGCCCGAGCATACATCGTGGGACCCGCCGGTGAATCCGCCGAGGCGCCCACGGCCAACTGATGGCGGTTCTCCCGGTTGTCAAGTTCGGCGATCCTATCCTCAGACAAAAAACCGAGCCGGTCACAAACATCCAGGACGCCATAGCGCTGGCGGATGACATGTTCGATACCATGTACGAGGAGGCCGGGATGGGGTTGGCCGCCAACCAGATCGGAGTGAGCCTGAACTTCATGGTGGTAGACATCAGCCAGGTTGAGGGAGAAGATGGCCGCCCCTTGATCATCATAAATGCCGAGATTTTAGAGACCCATGGTCAGGCGGATATGGAGGAGGGCTGCCTGAGCATTCCCGATATACGGGCCACTATCACCCGCCCGGCGGAGATAGTTCTGGGATACCTGGATGAGGACGGTGAAGCTCAAGAGGACTCGTTTGATGGCCTGCTGGCTCGGGTCATCCAGCATGAGGTGGACCATTTGAACGGAGTGTTTTTCACCGATTATTTAACCCCGGCCAAACGGTCACTGATCAATAAGCGGCTGACGGAAATATCAGAGACCGGAGCTCCGTCTACCGGAATTATTCTTTAAATGCTGAAGCGATCGGAAGGATGGCACGGTTTCCATGAAGGTCATCTATCTGGGAACCCCTGATTTCGCCATCCCCGCTCTTCAGAGATTGCACCAATCGTCCCACGAGATAGCGGCTGTGGTGACCGGGTTGGACCAGCCCGCCGGGCGCGGCCGCCAGACCAACAGTCCACCGGTTAAGCAGCATGCCCTGAAGCTGGGATACCCGGTTCTGCAGCCGGCCCGCTTGGGAGAGCCCGCCTTCCTGGAACAAGTCGCGGCCTTTGCTGTGGACCTACTGGTGGTGGTGGCCTTCCGTATTCTCCCCAAGTCGCTGCTGGATATCGTTCCCAAAGGCGCCATAAACCTGCATCCCTCCCTGCTACCCAAGTATCGCGGGGCGGCTCCCATCCAGCGCTGCCTGCTTAATGGCGATAGTATGACCGGCATCACCACCATTGTACTGACCAACCGCATTGATGCCGGAAACATCCTTCTGCAAAGGGAGGAGCCCATCGCCCCGCAGGATGATTTCGGATCGCTCTCTGAGCGGCTGGCCCACAAGGGGGCCCAGCTGCTGGTGGAATCGATCGATGGGCTGGAGCGGGGCGCCATCCAATCCAGGCCCCAGGCCGAGGCCTCGAGCCAGCCACCTACAGCCGCCCCCAAGATCAAACCCGATGATCTGCTGATCAACTGGCACACTGCAGCCGATCGGATAGTGAATCAGGTCAGGGCCTTTTCGCCCGCCCCCGGGGCGTTTACCCGCCTGGAAGGTCAACGGCTAAAGATATTCGATGCCCGTATAGGGACTGGCTCCGGAGCGCCGGGGGTAGTGTTGGATACCAGCGGCGGACGCCTCGAAATTGCCACCGGCAGTGGTTCCTTGCAGGTAGCCGCGGTGCAACTCGAAGGCCGGCGGCGGCTGGCGGTCAAGGATTTCCTGCGAGGTCGCCCACTGGCGGTAGGGCAGTTGCTGGAGTAGGCGTTGGCGGCCGGTCACACACGGAAACGTACTGCTAAGGGTGTCAAAGTCGATCCGGCCCGGCAAACGGCCTACGGTGTGTTGACCGCTGCGCACCGTGGCGGCCGGATAAATGATCTGTTGCATTCCGCCCTGGCGGAGTCAGCCTTATCAGAGCGGGAGCGGCGGTTCACTACCGAACTGGTGCTGGGAGCCACCCGCATGCAGGCTCGCCTGGATGCCGACCTGTCCGGCTGCTACCATGGCCGCTTCCACCATCTGGAGCCGCAGGTCCGCCGCCTCCTGCGGATGGGGGCCTACCAGTTGCGCTACATGGACTCGGTTCCGGCCCGTGCCGCCCTGGATACCACGGTAGACTTGGCCCGGGCCAACAGCCTTAGCCGAGCGGCCGGACTGGTAAACGGTGTACTGCGGGAACTGAGCCGCCGGGAGCCGGATACTCCCCCGGCAGACCTGGCTACACCTGAAGAACTGGCCACTGCTTACAGTCATCCTCAATGGCTGGTGGAGAAATGGCTCAGCCAGTGGGGACGCGAACGCACGGTGGCGTTGATGGAATGGAACAACCGGTCGCCAGTTGTCTGGTTCCGCCGGCGGGTGGGCGAAAAAATGCGGCAGAAACTGGCCGCCAGTGCGGCGGATAAAGGTGTCCTGCTGCACCCACACCCACTTCTGCCTGATTACCTGTCCGCTGAACGGTCCCCGGCTCCGCTATTATCGGCTGAGATGCTGGCCGGCGGCTCGTTTATCGTCCAGGACCCTTCAGCTGGCGCTGTGGTGGCAGCGGTGGATCCTCAGCCTGGGGATACGATCATCGACTTCTGCGCC
>JACZSB010000059.1 GCA_022574435.1 Fidelibacterota bacterium | reverse complement strand
TTCATGTCCGGGGGCGGGAGCAACGTTCGCGCGAGCCAGGCTTCGATTTTGGAGGGCCGGATCGAGGGCCAAGTGGCGCTGGTGGTGACTGATAAGCCCCAATGCCCCGGCGCCGTCTACGCCCGGGAACAGGGCATCGAGGTCTATATTTATCCTACTCATGACCGTCAACCCACTGACCTGCTGCAGGCGCTGGAGGATCGGGAATGCCTGCTGGTGGTGCTGGCCGGCTATCTGAAAATGGTGCCATCGGAAGTGGTGCGCGCTTACCAGCGCCGAATGCTCAACATCCATCCGGCCCTGCTGCCCGCCTTTGGGGGACAGGGGTACTATGGCCGGCGGGTCCACGAGGCGGTGCTGCAGTCCGGCCAGACCCAATCAGGGGCAACGGTGCACTTCGTGGATGAGCAGTACGACCATGGGCCCATCGTGGCCCAGGCGACGGTGCCGGTCCTGCCGGGCGACACCCCCGAAAGTCTGGCGGCCCGGGTGCTGGAGCAAGAGCATATCCTTTACCCCCAGGTGGTGGCGGCGCTCTGCCGGGGGGACCTGAGCTGGGACCGTGACGGCCGGCCCGTGATCGATAGTGCTATTGCGTAAAATGGTGAAGACCCGGGAGAACGGCTTGAAGCGGGCTTTTATCAGCGTATGGGACAAGACGGGGCTGGAATCTCTGGCTGATTTCCTGCGCGCCCACGGTTTTGACCTGGTGTCCACCGGAGGGACCGCCCAGCGATTGAAGGAACACGGCTTGCCCGTCACCCCGGTCGAGGAGCTCACCGGTCAGCCGTCGCTGATGGACGGCCGGCTGAAGACCCTGGACCTGCGGGTATTCGGCCCGATCCTGTACGACCGCGACAAACCCGGCCATCGCCAGGACCTGGAGAAACTGGCGCAGGAACCGATCGACCTGGTGGTAGTCAATCTGTACCCGTTCGCGGCCATGCGGGATAAAGGGCTGCCGCCCAAGGAGCTGCTGGAATATATCGACATCGGCGGGCCCAGCTTGCTGCGGGCGGCGGCCAAGAACTACCGGCATGTTATGGTACTTTGCCGGCCGGAGCAGTACCAGCAGTTTCAGGAGCTATACGACCGGCACGGAGGGGATTTGCCGGAGGACGAGCGCCGGGCATTGGCTGGTGAAGTTTTCAAACGCACTACGGAGTACGACCGGCTGATCGGCGAGTTCTTAAATGGCGCCGGCAGTGACCCAGCCCCCATCTTTGAGGTTCGGGCGGACCTGCATCAGCGGTTGCGCTACGGAGAGAATCCCCACCAGACCGCCGAATTCTACCTGCCGCCCGGAGCCAGTCCGCCCTGGAAGCAGTTGCACGGCAAGGAACTCTCCTTCAACAACTACGCCGATATAGAGGCCGCCCAGCAGATAGTGGCCCAGTTCGATCAGCCGGCCGCAGTGATCGTCAAACACGCCAATCCCTGCGGATTCGCGGTGGGGGACAGTTCCCTGGAGGCCTACCGCCGGGCTGGCGCCACCGACCCGGTGAGCAGTTTCGGCGGGATCGTGGCCTTTAATAACCCGGTTGAGCCGGACACCGCCGAGGCGCTGACGGAGATATTCCTGGAGTGTATCATTGCCCCCAAGTTCGCCCAGGGGGCCCTGGACCGGTTGATGAAAAAGAAAAATTTGCGGCTGCTGGAGGCCGGCCCGGAGGCCGTAACCTCGGGGCGCGAGGTCCGTTCCGTGGCGGGCGGCTACCTGGTGCAGGATCGGGATCACCAGTTGGGTGAGGGGCAGTGGAAGGTCGTAAGCCGGCGGCCCCCTAGCGAAAGTGAAATGCAGGCCATGCGCCTGGGCTGGAAAATGGTTAGATTCGTGAAGTCAAATGCCGTGGTTTTCAGCACCTTGGACCAGTTGTTAGGCGTTGGAGCGGGGCAGATGTCACGGGTGGATGCTGTCCGGCTGGCAGGTATGAAAGCTGCCCAAGCCGGACTGGAATTGCAGGGCGCGGCCATGGCCTCGGATGCCTTCTTTCCCTTCCCCGACGGGTTGGAAGTAGCGGCCGAGATGGGGATCAAGGCGGTTATTCAACCCGGGGGCAGTGTGCGCGATGAGGCGGTGATCACCGTAGCGGACAGCAACGATATGAGTATGATTTTAACCGGCAGCAGACATTTCAGGCATTAATTAACAGGCGGTAGAATGGCGAGAAAAAATTCAAGGTTTAGGTTTTTCGCTAAAGACATAGCAATTGATTTGGGCACGGCCAACACCTTGATCTGGGTCAAGGGCAGAGGCCTGCTGATCAACGAACCTTCCATCGTGGCTAAGTTGGTCAACAGTGACAAAGTGATCGCAGTGGGCACCGAGGCCAAGGAGATGTTGGGGAAAACCCACAGCAATATCGAAACTGTGCGGCCCCTGAAGGACGGCGTTATCGCCGACTTCAAAATGGCCGACGGTATGATCCAGGGATTTATTCGCAAGATGAACCTGAGCCGCATTGCCCGGCCCCGGATGGTGATTTGCATTCCATCGGGGGTGACGCCGGTGGAACAGCGGGCCGTGAGGGAATCGGCTGAGCGGGCCAACGCCCGGGAGGTTTACCTGATCGAGGAACCGGTGGCGGCGGCTATCGGCATCGGACTGGATATCGCCAAGCCGGTGGGCAATATGATCGTGGACATTGGCGGCGGCACCACCGAAATAGCGGTGATTGCCTTAAACGGCATTGTCACCAAGGAGTCGATCCGGGTGGCCGGCGACGAGATGGATGCGGCCATCATCAATTGGTTCCACAACGAGCACAAGCTGGACATCGGTTACCGCACCGCCGAGCGGATCAAGCTCAGCGTGGGTGCCGGTGTGATCAACGGTGAGCCCAGCGTGGTGATCAAGGGCCGGGACATGGTAACCGGGATCCCCAAGACTATCACGGTTTCGCCGCTGGAGATCCGCAAGGCCTTGTCCGATACCCTGTTCCAAATCATGAACGCCATCAAACGGGCCCTGGAGCGTACCCCGCCGGAATTGAGTGCCGATATTCTGGACCGGGGGATAATTCTAACTGGCGGTGGTTCCCTTTTGAAAGGTTTTGACGAGGTGTTGCGGGAGGAGACCAACCTGCCGGTGCATGTGGCCGAGGATCCGCTCCTGAGTGTTGTGCGGGGGACCGGAATGGTGCTGGAGGATATCAAGACTTATGCCGCCATTATGCTCTAAGGGGCGGCCGGGCTCAACGTGCGGAACTTATTCGAGCTACTTTTTTACCTCAAAGAACTGCTGCTGTTGCTGCTGGCGGTGTTGGTGTCACTTACATTGCTGCTCACCAGTGATTCTGAGCAGGCGGTGGCGATGCAAGGGGTCTATGCCAATATTGTAGGGGCCGTACCGAGGCCCAGCCTGGACCTCTCCGATTTAATCAGCTATAAGGCCGAGAACCAGACACTGCGGCAAAGGCTGATCCGATATACCCTCCTGAACGCGGAACTGGCCGATATGGCCCGGGAAAACCAGCGGCTGCGCCGGATGTTGGGCTTTACCGAGAGCTCACCTTTCCGGTTGCAAGTCGCGGAAGTAATCAGCCGGGGGGCTTCCAGTGTACTCAGTACGGTGACGCTGAATGTGGGCGCTGAACAGGAAGTGGTTCCCAATCAGCCGGTGCTGACGCTGGACGGCTTGCTGGGTAAGACGCTCACCGTGGCGCCGGAGGCAACGGTGGTCCACCTGGTCACTGACCGTAACTTCCGGCTTTCGGTCAAGGTCGGCAGCCAGGGACTGCGAGGTATTCTCCGCCCCCTGTACGGATCGGAGGGAGAGATAATAGGAATCTCATCCAACGGCGACATTGTCCCCGGCGACCGGGTGCTCACCTCCGGCTTCTCGGATATCTACCCGAAAAACCTGCCGGTAGGTGAAGTCTTGGAGGTGATCAATATTCCTGGAGAATCCTATAGCCGGGTGCGGGTCAATCTGTATGCCGACCCCCAGAATGCCGAACATGTGTTTGTGATGATCAGCCGTGGCGACGGCCCTTAAGCTGCTACTGGTATTGGTGGTGGCGTTTCCGGCGCAGCTATACCTGGCGCCGTTGTTGAGGATCGGCAACATCCGGCCCGATTTCATCCTGATAATATTGGTGTTCATCTCTTCCCGATATGGCCGGATGGCGGGTATCCTGCTGGGCTTTGCGGCCGGGCTGTCGCAGGATGTGACTGGATCCTTAAGCCTGCTGGGCGCCAATGCCCTGCCAAAATCGATAGTCGGGTATACGGTTGGTACCCTGAACGGCAACCTCACCGTTTGGACACCGCGGGTGATAAATCTGTATATCTTCGGCAGCATACTGGGGCACGCCATCATCTACCAGGTGATCATGGTCCAGGGACTGGCGGCTCCCATGGGCAAGGTAATGAACAATATCCTGCTGGAGGCGTTAATGTCCAGTGTGATGGTCATCGGGATGCGCTATATAATCCCTCTGGTTGCGAGTAAGGAATGAGCACAGCCGGCACAGCGCTCTTGGGTCGTCGCAATCTAATGGCGGCGGTGATCATCATACTACTGGTCACCATCGGAATGCGCTTTTTCCAGTTTCAGATCATACTGCACGATAAATATGCGTCGTATGCCGAAAACAACAGCATCCGCACCGTCCGACTGCGAGCGCCCCGGGGGATCATCCTGGACCGCAACGGCTATTATCTGGTCACCAATCGGCCCCAGTTTAATCTGGCGGTCATTCCAGCGGAAGTGGAGCATTCATTGACCGAATTAGAGTCCTTAAGCCGGTATTTAGAGATTGAGCCGGAGTATATCTCCAACCTGGTCTCAGCGGCTGACGGCCTTTACCAGCGTTTCCAGCCGGTGACGCTCTATGAGGATGTGTCATTCATCCAGCGCTCCTACATCGAGGAACACCGCCTGGAGTTCCCGGGGATATTCTTCGTGGACCATACTATCAGGCACTATCCCTCCCGGGCCCGGGGCACCCACGTGATCGGCTATCTGCGGAATGTAGCCGAGGAAGATTTCGCTGAGTACCGCAAGGACGGCTACCGGATGGGTGACGTAGTGGGCTTCGCCGGATTGGAAAAACTGCTGGAGCGGCAATTGCGGGGGGAAGAAGGCTATCGTTACCATCTGGTGGATAATCTGCTGCGCGACCTGGGAGAGATTCCGAATAAGCCCACGCAATACCCGGTGCCTGGTGACTCTATTCGGCTGGCCCTGGATGTGGAGATGCAAGCCCAGGGCGAGCGGCTGATGGAGGGCCGGCTCGGCAGCTTGATCGTGATGGAGCCTACCACCGGCGAAATATATGTTTTCGTCAGCGCACCCGATTATGTTTTGGGCCCCTTCGTGGGACCGATTCCCCAAACCTTGTGGGAATATTGGCGGGATCATCCCGCGAAAGTGATGTTGAATCGGCCGATCAACGGGTTATATCCCCCCGGCTCCATCTATAAATTGGTGGCTGCCGCCGCCGCCCTGGCAGGAGGTCGCATCGACCCGGCCGCCACCGTGGAGTGCAATGCGGTCTATCAATTCGGCAACCGGGTGTTCCATTGCAACATCTGGCCGGGGCACGGCGTGGTGGATCTGAAGGACGCCCTGCGCCTGTCGTGCAATATCTATTTCTACAAGTTAATCCAGCAGATCGGATTTGAGGCCTGGGTGGAGATGTCGCTAATGCTGGGCTTCGGCGCCCCCACCGGAATCGATCTGCCCCAAGAATCGCTGGGACTGGTACCTACGCGAAAGTATATGGATCGCAAATACGCCGCTGAGGGGTGGACTGCCGGGCACCTGCTTAACATGGTGTTGGGTCAGGGGGACTTGCTGGTAACACCGATCCAAGTGGTCCGCATGACCGCCGCCATCGCCAATGGAGGCCTGCTGGTAAATCCTAGGCTGGTGTTGGATCCCGAGCTAACCAGCCGCAGCCCGGAGGCCATCAAGTTGCCGGGCTGGATCTGGAATTACCTCCAGGAAGCCATGTACGAGGTAGTAAATGGGGAGAAGGGCACCGGTTTTAGGGCCAAGGTACCGGGGGCCAAAATATACGGTAAGACCGGCACCGCCCAAAACCCTCATGGTAACGGGCACTCGTGGTTCACGGGCTATCTGGAAACCGAGGATGGCCGCCAGCTGGTGGTGACGGTACTGGTGGAGATGGGGGGGCTCGGTTCCCGGGTAGCGGCCCCGTTGGCGGCTGAGGTGTTCAGATTTTATCTGGAGCGCTATCCGCCAGCCAAGGAGGGGCAGCTTGCCCAAGCTCACTAGAAGCTACACCGGACTGATGGTCTGGGATGCCCTCATCCTCATTCCGGTGGGGGTGCTGTTGTTGCTGGGCTTTACAGGCCTGTTCAGCACCAGCTTGGCCGCGCCGTTCTTCTCCTCCACATTCTTCCGGCAATTGATCTGGTTAGTTCTATCGCTGGGGCTTGTTTGGCTGCTGAAACTCATTAGCCCCCGGGTTTATATGGACCAGGCCTACCGTCTTTACGCCTTGATGATCGTCCTGTTGTTGCTGACCTATTTCATGCCGGCGGTCTCGGGAGGCCGACGCTGGCTGGTAATTGGCGGCATCGGGTTGCAGCCTTCGGAGTTCGGTAAGATCATAGTGGTTTTGGCCCTGGCCAAGTTCCTGGCGGAAAACCAGCCCAAGCTGGAACGCTTTCACTTTGCGTTGCTGCCGTTGGCCATCGCCGGCGGCCCCGCTCTGTTAATTATCGGTCAGCCTGATCTGGGCACGGCCATCATATTCATGACCACCGCCTTCGCCATGATGTATTGGGCCGGCGTGGCCCCCATGCACCTGTTCGTCATGGCAGCGCCGGTAATCAGTCTGCTGGCCGGCTTTAATTTCTATACCTTTTCCCTCTGGATGCTGCTGCTGGTGCTGGTGCTTTATTTCTCCCGCTCGAAACTGCGCTGGAGCGTTATTAACTTCGTTGTCAACGCCTCATTCGGCACGCTGGCCCCCACTTTGTGGAACAAGCTCCAGCCCTATCAGCAGCGGCGTATTCTGACCATGCTGGACGCCACCTCCGACCCCCAGGGCGCCGGCTACCAGGTGCTGCAATCCCGCACGGCTATCGGCTCGGGAGGTTTTTTTGGTAAGGGGCTGGGCGAAGGCACCCAGACCCACCTGCGGTTCCTGCCGGTCACCGACACCGATTTTATTATTGCCGTCATCGGGGAGGAGTTCGGCTTTATCGCCATTCTGTTGGCCTTGATCCTCTACGGCTGGCTGCTGTTGCGTATGATTGACCGGGCGGCCACCACCCAATATCGTTCAGCCAGCCTGACGATCGTGGGATTCGCCACCATCCTGCTGGTGCATGTGTTTGTGAATATGGGCATGGCCACCGGGCTGATGCCGGTAACCGGCCTACCGCTGCCATTTATGAGCTATGGCGGTTCGTTCCTGCTGACCTGCCTGTTGATGATCGGCATGACCCATTATATATTAGCGGTGGAACCGTGACCGGGGTCAATGAACTCTTTGCAGCGGGGTGCTGGAGGGCGGGTTTGGTCGAGGACGTTGCTGGATCAACGATAAGTGCTTAAATTTACTGACGATTTTAACGGACTAGTCCCGCTAAACCCGGAGGTTCAATGAAACGCCTGCTGTCTTCAGGCCCGATTGGCATATTGCTGGTGACACTGTCGGCTATGGCCATTTCCCCGGAGATTATCCCGGCCCGGAGCTTCGATGCCCCGGCGGCCGTAGACGGCGATCAGGAAAGGAGCAGCCGGCGGACTCGGCGGTCGAATGCGGCAAATAACAGCCAGGATGTGCGCACCTTGAAAGCCCGGGTGGCCGCCCTCCAGGCGCAGAGCGATAGTCTGCAGGGGCGGGTGCGGTCGTTGGAGCAACGCCTACAGGTGGTCAATAGTGTCCTGCCTGAATTGCAGGCCACACTCAGGTCGGCAGTTGCGGCCAAGGTTGCCCTGGACAGCTCGGAGCTGGCTATGATTAACCAGCTGAGCCTGATACTAAATAAGATCAGTATGCTGGAGGATAAGGCCATCTATGTGGACAGTACCAACTTCGAGATTCTGTCCCAACTGGTACTGCTGGAGAACAAGATCGTATCCTTGACCGGCAGCTTCAACGATATCATGGCGGCCCGGGAGCCGTCCGGCCGAGCCGCAGCTTCCCAGCTGGGAGACGAGGAATTTCGTAAGCGTTATGTATCGGCCTTGACCGCCTACCAGAATGGGCAGTTCCGGGAAGCCGGCAACCAGTTTGCCAGTCTGATCCGCAACGGTCCCGAGCACGACCTGGCCGATAACTCCCAGTACTGGTTGGCGGAATGCTTTTACGATCTTAAGAACTACCGGCGGGCTATTGCGGAATTCGAGAAAGTGTATATCTATTCCTCAAGCGATAAAAAAGACGATGCACAATATAAAATCGCCCTGAGTTATTACAATGCCGGCAACCAGGACCAGGCCCGCAAGGAATTCCAACGGTTGCTCGATGATTTTCCAGATTCTGATCTGCGGGAAAAATCCCGCCGCTATCTACGCTGACTTTTTCCTAACCATCTACTGGGACGTACGGTGTACCATGGCTCTTAAAGTCTACTTTCTATCATCTGAAATCGCTCCATTCGCTAGTACTTATAGTAATGCCCTTTTCTCTCGGGAGATCTGTTGTATTTTTCAGGAGCGGGATTTCGACATTCGGTTGATACAACCTAAATACGGCTACATCAGCGAACGCAAATTCATTCTGCGCGAGGTGATCCGTCTGCGAGAGATGCCGATCATGTTCGCCGGTGAGGAGCGCATCGGGGGGGTAAAATCGGCTTTCATCCCCAATACCAAGGTGCAGGTCTATTTCACCGAAGACGACCAATTTTTCAAGCCGGTTACAAATCTGCTGTACAAGGCGCGCAACGGCCGGATGCTCAAGGATAACCCCGAGCGCTATGCCTACTTCGCCCGGGTGGCGCTGGAAAACCTGAAGCACCTGTACTGGAAACCGGACATCATCGTGTGTAACGACTGGCAGATGAGTTTTGTGCCGGCCCTGTACGCCATGCAATACGCCCAACAGGAGTTTTATCAGGACATCAAGCTGGTCTACCTGGTGCATTCGGCCAATCAAAGCATCCTATTCAACCGGGAATCGTATGAGGCGGTGAACCTGTTTGACACTCCTGACAAACGGCTGCCGGAGCCGGCCGAGGAGCTCAACAACCTGGAACTGGCCTTCAACTTCTCCGATCTGGTGTTGCAGGTTAATTCGCCCGGGGGCACCCTGGCGGCCGATCTGGAAGGCGAACCGGAAATCGCCAGTCTCTTAAAAGCCCGCAAGGGGCTCAGGCAACTGGATATCCCCGAAGATACCATGGAAGGGTGGACCCAGGGAGCCGATCAGTTTGAGCAGATTCTGCGAAATATCTAGCCATAGCGCAATCCCGCCTTATGATCTCAACCTTTTCCATGTCCACCCAGAGGGCCCGGTTTGCCGGCATAGCGCTAGCCTGCGCCGGCTTGCTGATATGGGGGTCATGCGATGAAAACCCGGTGCTCGAGGGGCTGCCCGGCGGTAGCTGGGTTTTTCAGAGGGATACTATCTTTAGCATGGACGATTCGAGCTATCAACGATCACGGCTTATTGGCGGCAGCACAACCCTTTATGCCGGCCAGATAGTCCAGCTTGAGCAGGATAGGGAGGTTGGTGCATTGCTGCGGTTCAGTGATGTGGATTCCGCGCAGCTGGCCGACTTCGATTCAGCCCGCGTGCGGATCTTTCATCGTTCTTTCGCCGATTCGCTGGCGCCGCCCAGTGAGCTGTTCACCCTGGAACGGATCAATCCTAGTTCGAGCGATACCATTTGGGCCGAGTCGGATACCGGCCTGTTCGAACTGCCGCTAACCGATTCGATCTACAGCGCTATCCTGGACTCCGATTCGGTTCTGGTATTCACGGGGTCGAACAGCTCGGCCGAAGTGATGGCCGACTACCTGGAATTTGCCATTGGCCGGCAGGTATTGCTCGATTGGCGCTCAGGGGTCCTGCCGAACAACGGTTTCCTGCTGCGGGCCCCTGAGGGCAGTGGGCTGGTGAGCTTTTATTCCTCGGAATCGACCCGGCGACCTTACCTGGTTGTTGACTATTTCGGTGACGATACCACGGAGGCCGGTGACGACACTACCAGCAGCAGCTACTATTTAGTGGCCCGGGATATTAGCGTCTATCCAACCCTGGACAACGATAAACCGCAGGAGGGTAGGCTATTGCTGAACCGTAGCGATGGCCACCGGGTGCATATCAATTTCAGCGACTCCCTGAAGGCTCGCGAAATCTCTGATTCCCTGGCAGCTCGTGAACCCCGGCCCGTCGCCGGCGCCCGCCTGGTGTTTAACGTCGACCACAGTGCAACTATGATGCTGGCGAGTGCATTGGTGCTGCAGGTCTGGTTACGAACCGAGCCCATAGCCCAGGGTGACTCGAATTTGATCAACCATGCCGCTATCACCTATCGGGCCCACAGTGATAGCCTGGTATTCGACCTCACATCATTGCTGGTGGACTATCAAAACGACGTGCGTGACAATTATGGGTTTGACTTTGTGGTCCAGGCCACCAACCACGATTTCGACCGGCTGGTTCTGCATGGCCCCCGCCTGGAAATTGTTTATGCCGTGCCCTTCGGAGCCGGCGAATGACTATTTTTCGGCGAACTATTTTCATCGGCGTGCTGATTTATCTGACTGGCAACCTGGGGGCGCAGTCATTCTTGGAGCAATATGGCTTCGGTCAGGTTCAGCCCGAAGCCGACGTAGTGGGGCAGGGCATGGGTGGCATCACCGTTCTGCCAATGGGCCTAAGGAACGCTAACTTTTCCCTGCCGGCTTCCTGGCACCGGGCCCGGCGCACCAAGCTGCAAATTGGTTTGGTACATAATGGGATCGAGGTTGACGGGGGCGGCAGCTTCAGCCGCGATGCCTTGCAGCATTTCCAATTCCTGGCCCACCTCACCAACCGTGCGGCCTTCGGGGTTGTCCTACGCCCCTTGACCCGGGTGGACCTGGCGATCCTGGCTACCACCGGCAGGACGAATATAGGTGATAGCACCCTGACATATGACCAGCATGGGTCAGTGGCAGGCGGCATCTCGGCACTGACTTTGGGCTATTCACGGCAAGTG
>JACZSB010000396.1 GCA_022574435.1 Fidelibacterota bacterium | reverse complement strand
GCAACCGGCAGACAGGAGAGCAGCCCAAAGAACATAAGTCCAGGACGTCTTTAGGAGCTTTCGTGTGCGGTGCAATATCTCCATATAAAATTTACCCCTTAATTATGTTGCGGCCGGCAGGACCCATCATGGGCCTGATGCCATTGCGGATATGTAAGAATAGCGCTTCACATCAGCTCAGGGTACCAAGTTAATTCGTGCCCGCAGTTGGATCAAGCAGCGTCAGGTCCGCGGGAGCAACGATCCACCGGGCTCCTGGTTGGTTACCGGACCATCGGCGGACACCACCGGAACAGCTCTTACCAAATACAGCGCAGTCCTCCCTCACCATCAGGCGGCTTTCCTCCCTGCTTCCCGTGGCAGTAGATTCCACCTGAACTTCAAACCTGTCACTATACTCGAGGGAGCCGATGGACCTTACCAAAGCCTATAACTACGATTCATTCGTCGCCGAAAAAATCGGGCGCTGGCTGAATTTCGCCGCCTCTCCTGCGCTGGGCGTGCCGGCCCCTGATTTCGAGCTCCAAACCCTGGACGCCGGCGCCACCCGGCTCTCCGCTGTCTGGCGGTCAGCCGCCTACACCATCATTGAGTTTGGCAGCCTCACTTGACCCTACTGCGGGATGGCGGTGTCATCCCTCGACGGCCTGGCAGCCCAGTTGCGGGATCAGAAGGTGGCGGCAGTGTTCGTCTACACTCACGAGGCCCACCCCGGCGAGCACTTCCCCCATCATACCTCTTTCGAGCAGAAACTGGCCCACGCCCGGGAGTTCCAGCGGCGCTTTAAGGTCCAACGGCCAATCCTGGTTGACAGCCTGGACGGGACCTGCCACCGGGCCTACGGTTCCATGCCCAACATGTGCTGGATCATGGACCGGGCCGGGCGGCCGGTCTATAAGGCCGATTGGACCGACGCGGCCAGCGTTGAGCGGGCAGTGCTGGACCTGTTCGCCCGGGCCGACCGCCGCCGTGACACCCGTCTGCCCAGCGCCGCCTTCAAAGTGGAGCTGCTGGAATCACGCCCCCGGGACCAGGTGGCTTTCATGAAGGGGCTGGAGGTCGCCGGTCCTAAGGCGGTGGCTGAATTCAAAGCCTGGGCATTACGCTAAACGCGGTAGTTGAACCGGTCGAGCATACTGAAATCATATGAGGATATTGTTATGCGCATGACCCTGGCGCTGGCGTTGATGGTCGGTGGGTTGATGGCCGGGAATCCAATCACCATCGACGGCCTGTTCAACGATTGGGACTCGGTTATGGTGGCCTATACCGATGGCGCTCAGGACACGGAGGAATGGGACTTCGGCATCCTCAAGGTCACCAACGACGACAAATTCCTTTTCCTGTATTTCACCCTACGCGACGCCGAACAGTTGATCCAGGATGGCAACACCCTGCGGCTATACATCGACGCCGATAGTGACCCCGCCACCGGCTACGGTGTGCACGGCTTAGGGGCGGAACTGGAGTGGTGTTTCGGTTGCCGCTCCGGCGTCCACCACCAATCAGGCACGACGAATACTCTCCATCAGAATGATATTTCCTTGCGAACCGCCCCCACTATCACCTCCCAGGCCTTCGAGGTGGCCATCTCCCGCAGCTGCGATGCCCTGACCGCTTTCGGCTCGCGGGAGGCGGTCAGTATCAGATTGCTGCTGGTGGGCGCGGAATCCGGTGGCGATCTGCTACCGGATGACGACGGCGGCCTGCAGTACACCTTCGACCCCCAGCCGGTGGAGCCCCCGGCACCGATCCCCCTGGCTCGCACTAATCCCGACGATATTCGCCTGGTGACCTACAATGTCCTTTGGGGCGGCCTGACCGATTCGGTGCGACAACCCCATTTCCAACGGATCCTGGCAGCGCTGGATCCAGATATCATCGCTTTCCAGGAGCAATCCGGCACTGTACCGGAACCCAGTCTGATCGCGGGCTGGCTGCCGGGCCACCAGTGGTACTCCAGCGGCCAATATCACGGTGAACTACTGGTTTTTTCACGCTTCCCCATACTGGCAGAGGCGGCATTCATCCCTTCGGAACGGGTGGCGGCCATACTGTTGGATACACAGCAGCAGTTGGGAACGGCGCTACTAGTGCTCAACGCCCATTTTTCCTGCTGCTCAGCTGACGATTCCCGCCAGCAGCAAGCCGATGAGTTTATCGCCGGCCTACGGGACTTGTATAACGGCAGCGGACCGTTCCAGGTAGAGCCGTCGACGCCCTGGATCCTGGCTGGTGACCTCAATCTGGTGGGGGACCGCCAGCAGCTGACTACCTTGACCACCGGCGATATCAATGACCAGGCTGCTCACGGCCTCGACTTCCCCCCCGATCTGGACAGCACGGCGGCCGAAGACCTGTTCTCCCGGCAGACCCATGCCCGCATGGGCTACACCTGGCGCAACGACAATAGCGTGTTCAGCCCGGGAAAATTGGATTACTTTATCTACAGTGAAAGTGCCCTGGCCGTAGGAAATCACTACGTACTTAACACGCTGGCTATGCCGGACAGCACCTTAGCCGCCCTGCAGCTGGAGTTGGAGGACTACTCGGCCAGTGGGACGGCCGGGTTCCTTGCCAAGATCGATTTCTTCCACGATGCGCTCGCCGATCGGTCGGACCTCGAAGTCCGCGAAGCATACGTCGACGCGACGATCGACCGGTTCTGGGCCCGCTTCTGGAGTTCCCAGCCCGACGACGTGCCGAGCCTGGAACCGCTCACCCGATCCACCTCCGCCCGTCTTTCGAAGCACGTTGCCGAGTAGGGCAACTCCCAGAAAATAGAGTACCATGCAAACGGGAATCGAACCGGAGGA
>JACZSB010000058.1 GCA_022574435.1 Fidelibacterota bacterium | reverse complement strand
ATTCCCTCAGGCGCCCCATGGGCGGGATTGGGAATGGGGGAGATAAAAGGGCCGGTTAGTTCCCGCCAGGTAAGCCAATTAAAATTGCCCACTGCCCTTGCTGGGTATGATTACTGCTGGCGCGGGCAGCCACTGACAATTCACTCCTCCCCGTACCAGTAGTCCACCGGCTGATCGGTGCGCAGGTACATGTCCAGCGTCCGCCGGGAGCGGTCGGCTCCGGGCGGTGAGCCGGCAAACACGGCGATTTTGCCGGAATCGGGGTAGCCGTTGATTTCGGGATCGATCATGGTGGATACCACCAGCAGTCGCAATGGCGCTTCGGGACCAGCCGTTACTACGTGCGCTCCTTCCGGTCCCCGGGGAAAGGCCAGGTAGTCGCCCTTGCCGATGGGATACTCACCATCGGGCAAGCGGACCACACCCGTGCCTTCGAGGACAAACATAGCCTCTTCATTGGCGTAGTGGTAGTGGTAGGTCCACAGTCGCTGGCCCGGCGGGACCTCATACAGACTGGTACCCAACTGCATCCCACCGCTGGCCCGGCCCAGCGCCTTGCGCCGAAAAAGCAGCCGGTCCTTTCTGGTATGGTCGGTCCATTCCAGGCTGTCAACATTCACCAATTGACTTGGTCGTTGCATGCTGTTCCCTTTCTAATTATGGTGATGGTGTATTCAATATTCACCGCCCGGTCGCCGAATGGGAGCGTATCGCAATACGCCCCTACCGCTGTGCCCGCGGCGGAGCCCCAATGAAAGGTGGCGGTTCGGGGATGACCGCCAGGCGTTGCACCAGGCGCGCCACCAACTGCCCCACCAGCTGCATGCCTTTCAAGTTGAGCCGCTGGACATCGTCATCGGGGTGGTGATACTGCTGGTGGCGGCCGGTGGATAGGGACAGCGCCGGTATCTGTAGACGCAGGAATGACTGGTGATCACCGGTTCCGGAGGCGCCATATTGCAGGCGCAGACCGGCGTGGTTCAGGGCCGGCAAAAGCTCCCGCCACAGGGGTGAGCTATTTGCACCGCCAAGCACCAGGACCGCGCTGTCCAGGCGGCCCACCATGTCCAGGTTGAGCATGGCCGCCACATCGTCCATGGGTACCGGCAGGTTGGCCGCGGCGTGGACCGAGCCATATAGGCCGGGCTCCCCGGCCCCGAAGGCCTGGAACATGATGGACCGCCGGTCGCCATTGCCCGGGGGATGCTCCGCCAGGTAGCGCGCCACCTCCAACATGACGGCCACCCCCGAGGCGTTATCGTCGGCGCCGTTGTGCACGGCTGACCTCTGCGGCACAGCCGAGCCGGAGCCCGGCCCTCCCAATCCCAGGTGGTCGTAATGAGCCCCCAGCAACACCAATTGCCGCCGCAGCTGTCCTGTACCGGGCAACACGGCCAGCACGTTTCGCGAGGCGGCCTGCTCCTGGTGTAGATCGGTGGTGATGTGCACCGTTACCCCGGTGACAATATGGCTCAACGGCAGGCGGCTGCGGTTGAGCTCCTGCTGCAACTGGGCGATAGTGAGATGCTCGACCGCCAGCAAGCTATCCGCCGCCCGGCGGGTCAGGTGCACCATAGGCAGCCCGGCCTCCGGATCGGTGCTCCGTGGCCGCAGGAGCGGCAGCTGGTCATGTTGGCTATCGGCAGGTCCGGTCACTAGCAGCACTGCCACAGCCCCGCGCAACCGGGCAGCCAGGGCCTTCACGGATAGATCGCGGTGCTCGCCAAACGGACTGACGGCGCTGGACCCGGCCGGGGTTTGGGTGAGCATCAGGACCAGCTTTCCGCTCACATTGACCCCGGCATAATCGTTATAGGCCGGATCGGTGGAATGGATACCGTAGCCCACGAAAACCAGGGGCCCGCTCACCGCTTTGGAAGTGGAAATCCCCAATGGCCGGAAATCGTGATTAGGGGCCAGCGTTACCGGAGTTTGGTGGTCCGGGGTAGTAAAACTGAGGGCGTTACCATTACCCAGGCTTACAAAATCGGGAAAACTGAACGGCTGGAAATATCCCCCGGGCGCAGGTTCCAGGCCGTAGTGACGAAAGGTATCCCGGATATATTCAGCGGCCTGCATTTCTCCAGCGGTCCCCGCCCGGCGGCCTGCCAGGGAATCAGCCGCCAAATACTGGGCGTGAGCCAGTAGCGCCTGAGGGGACAAGGCGACCACAACGGGCCTGGTGATCTGCGGTGCGGGTTCCCGGCGCTTAGCGCAGCCGGCCAGCAGCAACAGGCCCAAAATACCGCCTAGCAGCGGAACAGGTTTGATCGCTGTCATCAGCCGGCTAGTTTTAAGGCTTTGAAGTCAGCCGCCCGATTCACCTCGGCCACCAGTTCGGGGAAATCGGTAAAGATGCCGTCCACTCCGATCGACCGCAGGTACTCGATCATGGGCCGATTATTCACAGTCCAGACATTCACCCGCATGCCCCGGCGGTGGGCCCTGTTAACCACTTCAGGGGTGACCAGCGCCATGTTGGGGTGCAGGCAATCGGGCCGCAACAGACCCAACAGGCGCGGCCGGCGTAGCAGCCAGGGGACATTCTCGTCCCACCAGATAAGGGCCAGGGCCAACTGGGGATCCAGGCGGCGCACCTTTAAGAGCACTAAAGGGTTGAAACTGGAAATCATGGTCCGCTCGACCATATTTTGTTTACCTACCATCTCAACCACCTTGGCTTCGATCCCGGTGGGTCGCCAGTGATGGGATTTGATCTCGATGTTAATCAGCATATCGCCCGGTATCAGGGCCAGCACCTCGTCCAGGCGTGGGACGGGAGTGGGCGGGTAACCCTCCGGCTGGCGGTGGGCGGCGTTCAGCCGGGATATTTCATCCCAGGTGCGCTCCCACACGTATCCCTCACCATCGGTAGTGCGTTCTAAGTCAAAGTCATGGCGCACTATAACCACGCCGTCAGCCGTTTCCAGCACATCCAGTTCGATACCGTCCACCCCGGCCGCAACCGCCTCCCTGAAGGCCGGCAGGGTGTTCTCCGGCGCCTTGGTGGGTATGCCGCGGTGGGCCAGGCAAAATAGCTCACCGGATCGATAAAAAGGCAACTCCCGCGCTTGCCAGAATCGCAACCGTCTAACGGTCCAGGTTGCAAATACCACCAGTGCAACCATCACCACCCACATGAATAGGCCCGGCCCCGGCAAAACGGCTACGGCTTGAGCACCAGGCTATCCACCGCCCCGGCCAGCACCGCTTCCCGGGTAAAGTCCACCCGGCGGTATTGCCCATCCACGAACAGCTGGGCCTGGTCGCTGTAATGGGGGCTGAAGGGGTGTCCGCTCTGGCCGGTGGGCAGCACGATCAGGGAGTTGTCCCACTCCCCGGTGTCGATGACCCGTCGCACGCTGGCACCGCCGGTCACATTGAAGGGATCAGACAGCTTGAAATTGGCGGGATTGACCGTCGCGTTATCCCCGGCGGCCGGGAAAGGCCCCACATCCAGGCCCAGCCAGGCATCGAGGACCCGCCCCAGGGCACCCGACTTTGCCAGGTCGTGGGGGTGGGTCAGGGTATGCACCCGGCCCCATTGCCAGCGGGACATTCGTCCCCCCAGCGACTGTTCCAGATCAGCCAGGGCGGCAGCCAACGCCAGGCGAATGCAATCGTCGCCGGTTTCCACTTGGGGCGTGTCAAGATTGTCGAACCAGGGTGAGGCCCCTTGGCGTAACAGGCGGGGGATGTTCCGCATGGGCAGGTGGCCTGCCATCCGGGTGTAGTAGTCGTAGACCTGCTCACCGGCCCGGTCCATTTCATCGCGGTAAATAGCTGCGACCAAATGCCCGAACCAGGCATTGAAAATTGTGGCCGGCACCGATTCGGTATCCATGACAAAGTCCCAGGCCGCCAGGCGTTCCAACGCCTCGGCCGTGTGGCCGATTGGTAATGGGCCTTCGGGATTATGGCTGTAGGCCGCCAGGAGGAAAGGAACCAGTTCCCGGGCCTGGGCGGAAAGGAGATCGGTCTGGATTGCCGTGGTCGATTCCAGCGAGTGCCGTTCCCGCTCCGCCAGCAGCTCGGTGATCCGCTCGATCCTGGCAGGCGGGGCCCAATAAGCGCTGATATAGTAGGGGAACTCCGGTCCAATGGTCCGGTTGTTGGCGGTGGCGATATACCCGGCCGGCGGATTGAACAGGTAAGGCATCTCATTGAAGGGGACGAAGCCCTGCCAATCCCATTCGCCGGAAGCGCCGGGCATCACCAGTAGACCGCTGCCCTCCCGGCGCAGCGGCAGCTTCACGAATGGGCGCCAGCCGATGTTGCCGGCGCGGTCGGCATAAACCACATTCTGCCCCGGCACGGCATACAGGGCCGCCGCTGCCGTGAAATCCTCCCAGTTATGGGCCAGATTCAGGCCCAGCATGCCCCGGGCCTCATCAGTCATTTCCTGACCGGTCCAGCGCATGGCGATCAGCTGCTTCTCCTGCCGGGCCAACGGGTGCAGGTCGCTGATAATCACTCCATGCACAGTCGCACGCACGAGCAGGGTATCGGGAAGCCCGCCGGACACTGAGATGATCTCCTGCCGCACCTCAAACGGGATCCATTGGTCCCGGTAGCGATAGGTGGCCGGGTCGTCCGGGTTGACCTCTTCCTCGTAGAAATCCATATCATCAGTCATTACGTTGGTGAAGCCCCAGGCAATATGCTCATTATGCCCCAGCACGGCCAAGGGAATGCCGGGGAAGAACAACCCTCTCACGTTGAAGCGCCCACCCACCAGGTGCATTTCGTACAATTTGGGGGGCTGGGTAAACCCCAGGTGGATATCATTGGCCAACAGAGGACGGCCGGTGACGGTACGGTTACCGGCTATTACCCAGTTGTTACTGCCGCCCAGGCCGCCCGTGCCACCCAGTGCCTCAGTCGCTACGCTCAGGGCGTCCGCCAACGGCTCCAGCAGATGTGAAATGGGGGCGCTCCCGGGAGGCACCACGAACGGTTTATCATCCGGGTAGGCCGGATAGAGGTCCCGGGCGTACTCTTCCCCGAAGGTGCGCAAAATCAGCCCGAATATCAACTCCGGGAACCATGATTGGTTCAGTTCGTGGCCCATTAGCCGCCCGTAGGCCATCACCACCGGCAGGTCCCACGCCAGCGGTTGATGGCCCGCCAACCGAAACTCCACCGGTAAGGCATCCCGATGACTATCGATGTAGTAGTTGATACCGGCGCACGAGGCCTCCAGCAGACCACGTAGCTCCGGGTCCAGGCGGGCGGCCAGCTGCTTACCAATGTGGTGGAATCCCCAGGTGCGCAGGTAGCGATCGGTGGCCAGCAGGCCGGCACTCATTTCCGCCAGGCGGCCCTGGCCGGCCCGGTTGGTCATATCCATCTGGAAAAGGCGCTCCGACGCCATCAGGTAACCGGCGGCATAGAACAGGTCGTGTTCGTCACCGGCGTAGAGATGGGGCACAGCGTAGCGGTCGAAATAGACTCGGACCGGTGCCTTGAGACCCGGCAGAGTCAACTCCCCGGAACGCACCGGCTCGGGGACGGGGAGCAATAAGCGGGGGAAACTGTACAGGACCAGCAGCAAGAGGATTATCACTGCCGCCACCAACCAGATCAGCTTACGCATGGAGACTCCTGTAATCGGGTACAATCAAAGCTACGGTTGCCGTCCTGCGGCGAGCCGCGAAATGAAGTTAAGTCCCGCCAGGCGGGGGAGCAAGACGGGGGCCGGGAATGTAACCAAGATCGGCCCCCGGCACAGCCGATTCTGTTTAATACCCTACCCGCTCAATCACTTACCTATCGTGGAGCACCGATGACTGAAGTCGAAGTACGCCGCGTCGAAGGTAGCACCTTTTTAGCCAAAGGGCCCTCCAACCATTGGGTGGTGATGGATGCCAAACCGGAGAACCATGGCCAGGATGGCGGCGCCCGGCCCATGGAACTGGTGCTGATGGCCATGGGGGGTTGCAGCGCTATCGACATCGAGCTGATGCTACGAAAAATGCGCTTGAAGCTGAGCGATTTCCGCATCCACCTGAATTGTGAGCGGGCTGATAGCGAGCCACGGGTCTATACCAGGATTCACGCCGAATACCATTTCTGGGGTCGTGATTTGCCCCGGTAAAAGCTGGAGCAGGCGGTGAAACTATCAGATGAAAAATATTGTTCCGTGAGCAACGTATTCAACGAAGTGGCTGCCGTCACTACCGAAGTGATCCTGCACCCCGAGGATTGAACGCCGGACCGCGGCTCACTTCTCTTGTCCTACCCTTGATTATTCTTCATATATTATTGGCTATAATTCAGCTGTAATTAGGATTGATAGGTCCTGTTTCCGAGTTTCCAGCCTCTTTATCCGGTCGAGATGGGCGACATTGCACGAAGGAGTTTCTCGTAGAAGAAAAAACCACTACGGGCACTTAATTGGTGGGAATACTGGCAGTACCAAACCAAGCAGCAGCCGAACCTGTGGCAATCCTCGACCTCTCCTCCAAACTGCTAATCTTGCGAATTGTATTGGTTAAGAGGTTTCTACGTTCGACGCCTTTCGCACATCCTCCAAGTGAGCCAAATCCCATTCCAATTCCATTTCGTCGAACAGCGCTTGCGCCTTGTTGAGATAGCTCGCTGAGGACATCCCGCTCAGTTTTGGGTATTTGCCTTGGGGTTCCAGCAGGCGTTTACCGACTTCCATATAGGTGCGGGCCAGTTCCAAACGGGCACCAAGGTGTTGGGCAGTACGGATGCTCTTCTCCCACCACCCGACCGCCTTCTTCCGGCGACCTATCAGCCAGTGACATGTTCCCATCAGACGAAAGGTCTCCGTCTGGTCGGAGGCCACCTTCGCGGCGTTTGATACGGCCTGCCGGCCCAGCACGAGGGCGTTGCGCAATAGTCGGGAACCGGGTCCGATCCGGCCTTCTGCTACCGTGACTTCGGCTCGCCGGAGTTCGAGAAGTAACGAGCTGACCAGGTACTCCCCCCGGTAGCTGGGAGTCAAGCTGGCCTCAGTTGCCAGCTCGTCCGCCTCGGTGAGGTACTCCTGTGCCCTCTCCAGATCATCCTCCAGCACGCAGGCCCGCGCAGCCAGCGCATGCAGCCCGAATTCCAGTGTACCCAACTGCATACCCCTGAGAAACGCAATGCTTTCCTCGGCTTCGGTGAGCGCTTCGTGCAGTCGGTGGTACTTCACCAGGATCTTTGTCCGCAGGAAGTATCTGAGTGCGAGTGGGTAGTCGTGGTCGAAGTCACGGCCGATCGAGAGTAGGATGTCCGCCATCTCCTCGGCTGAGCGATATTTTCCCTGCTCCAGATAGATCCGGCCGTGGAAGATCGTGTAGTTGGAAATGTAGAAGATTTCGGCGATCCGCTCTGCCTGCTGCAACAAATCCCAGTTGTAGGATGTCCCCTGCCACTTCCCAACAAAGAAGTTGTGGGTTGTATTCACCGTCTCGTAGTACACCACGGACTTCACATCGGCAGAATCCAGCTTGTCATGAAGGAAATCCAGGATAGCCCGGCTAAGCCTGAAAGACATCCCTGTCCAGCAGAAGGCGAGGCTGGCACCGGTGAACAGCGCCACTCCATTCTTGGTGGAGGCCATATTGAAACCGCTGAAAAACTGGATTAGGAGAAAGGACTCGATGAACATTCTCTTGGGATTCAAGTGCCCGAGTGCCAGCAGTTTCTTGTAGAAGAGGTCGATGTACTCTAGATCGCGAGTCGTCGGTGTGCGCTTCCACTTCAGACCAGGCAGGTAGATGCTGACGAGGAAATGCACGAAGCCGACCAGGGACCTCAGCATCAGGCCAAGCTTCCCTTCGGGCACGCCCCGGCCGTAGTACCGCAGGGTGCGGTCAAACAGTCGAACGGCCTTCTCGTACTGGCCTTTGTTGTAGTAAGCCAGCGCAATGCTCTTCTCCAATTCGGCGACCCGGGCAGGATCGGCCTCCTCCCCGTGCTTGGACATGTACAGATCGAAGGCCTCCTGGAAGTAGTTGAGCGCTTCATGGGAGGCCGAAGACCTCAAGGCCTCGCGACCGGCCCGCAGCAGGAATTCCTCGGCCTTGGCGTAGTCCTCCCCATGGCTATAGTGGAGGGATAGAATGCCCAAGAACTCCTGCAACCTTCCCGAAAACAGTGACTCAATTGCTGCAGCCACTTTTAGATGGAGCTCCTTACGACTCTTGACCAAAATGGTTTCGTAGGTGACTTCCTGTGCTAACGCGTGCTTAAACAGGTACTCCAATTCCTTGGTACGATCGCTCTCCAAAATGAGCTGGACCCCTTTAAGGTAGTCCAATCGTTCGTCCATGTCTTCAATCTCTTCGGCGACCCTGCTAAGAATCCGGTAAAAGAAATACCTCCCGATAACCGAAGCATTATCAAGCAATTGTCTGATTGGCATGGCGAGTCGGTCGATGCGAGCCATGAGAACATCTTGAATCGTCTCAGGAATTACTACCGAATTAATTCTTTCGGTTACTTCAAAATTCCCATCCCTGATCACAACAACGCCTTCATCAATAAAAGACCTCACAAGCTCTTCAATGAAGAAAGGATTTCCCTCCGTCCGTTTTGTAATCAGTTGTCTGATATGGGGCGAAAGTTTCTTAATTCTGATGAGATTGCTAATGAGCATTTCGCTCTGATATTCAGCGAGAGGCTCTAAGACTATTTCTAAATAGTAGTCCCCGTACTTCTCCCTTATCGTTTTTAAAAGTCTCTCACCTGTTTCTTTATATTGTGATCGAAATAGATTAATAAAGAGTATACTATTATTTTGCGCTAAACGATAAAGAGATTCTAGAAATTCAATAGTGGTCAAATCAGCCCAATGAAGATCTTCAAGAACGAAGACAACCGGCCTAAACTGCGCAGCTTTCGTGATAATCTCCTGAAGGCTCTTAGCAATAAGTTTTTCTAGTGCGACACCTTCGATTCCTTTAACTCGTTCCGCATGCTTCCCCTCTATCTTCATACCTAGCAGGGTGGCTAGGAACGGAAAAACTTCAGATGCACGTCCAGGGTGAATAACGCTAATGGCCTTTTCAAGTTTATGCCTCGATTCATCCTGCGTGTCACTCCCCTTTATTCTTGCCCAATTCTTGATCATGTCGATGATGGGATGGTAGCCTAGATTTTTGCCGATCGATAAACTTCTTCCCTCGATAAGGGTGACTCTGTTTATGGCATCTTTTCCCTTTAGTTCGGCGATCAATCGCGATTTGCCGATTCCCGGTTCTCCGATAACACTTACAATCGACCCTTCGCCCTTGATGACCTTCGAAAGGTGAAGTTCTAATTTGTCAAGCTCCTGCTCCCTCCCAACCATTTCAGATCTGATCATTCGGTCAGTACCCAACTGAGCTCTATGGACTTTTTCCTTTATTGACAGGAGTTCAAAGACCGGTATGGGCGCTTCCTTACCTTTCAGGGAAACGGGCTCCAAAGTCGCGTACTCAAATTCATTCTTTGTCAATGTGTGCGTCAGGGGGCCAACATAGATCTTTCCTTTGGGAGATATTTCTTCTAATCTGGAAGCGACGTTTACAGTATCACCCATAACGGTGTACTCTTTCTTTTCGTGCGAACCCATTCTACCCGCGATTACCAATCCGGTGTTTATGCCGACATGAATATCAAGGGGGAATGATAGCTCCTTTTCCCTATTGAATTGATAGAGTCTATTCCGTATCTCGATCGCCGTGTTCACGGCTCGCTTCGGTGCGTCTTCGATGGCTGCCGGTGCACCAAACAAAACCATAATACAGTCACCAATGTATTTGTCGATGGTGCCCCCATATTTCTCAATAATTGGACCCATTATTCCAAAACAATCGTTCATTAGGGAAGTCACGTATTCTGGATCCTGTTTCTCAGACATTGCAGTAAACCCGGAAATGTCTGCAAACATTATAGTGGTTTGACGACGTTGGCTTTCGGATGGTTTAGTTTGTCCGTTCACGGCATCAATACGTCCTGTGTACTGCGAATATAATGGCTGGACAGCCTGGCACAATCGTAACACAGTTTGGTGGCAGGGCTATAGGGATCGAAGTGGACCGAGACCTTGGAGACTTGCTGGTTAACTTGAACATCCAGCAAATGAGCATGGAGATGGCGGGCAATAAATCTGAACCGGTGGTCAGAGATTTTAATCGTAGGACAGTGAGGAAGCACTCAATCGAGGATGAGATAACTTTCGTTCTTAAGGGCCTGATCGGCGAGGAGAGCATTGTATCGGTTTAGAGTCTTGTGGACATTCAAAGCTAAAACTAAGAGAGACAGCTTGCGTTTCAAAGGTTTATTTCACGCCTCCTCTGAACAGTGCCAGCGAAGTTTCAAACTAGTCACCGCTGATCACTATTAATCAAATTCTTGCCCCGTTTTCCTGCCCCAAAGTGTCATTTACCGACGGGAAAGTAGTGAACTGATCCCCGTCTATGGCGAGGGAGCAAACGGTCCCTGCCAGGGAATGTAACCAATGGTCCCAATATCCGTCTAATAACTGGAATTGGATCACAGCAGGTAATTTAAAAAATTAGGAGAAATAAAATGCCGATTCGCTTAACAGACGATAGCTGGGATCAGGAGATCAGTCAGCACAAGGGGGTGGCCATGGTAGATGTCTGGGCGCCCTGGTGCGGCCCCTGCCGCATTATCGGTCCCATCATCGAAGAGCTGGCCAAGGAATATGATGGCCGGGCCAAGATCGGAAAACTCAACGCCGATGAAAACCGGAAACCCGGGGAGTTTGGTGTCAGTGGCATTCCCACGTTGCTGTTCTTCAA
The DNA here is from genome assembly GCA_022574435.1 of Fidelibacterota bacterium. Classification (GTDB taxonomy): domain Bacteria; phylum Fidelibacterota; class Marinisomatia; order SCGC-AAA003-L08; family TS1B11; genus JACZSB01. Next base: position 403 of record JACZSB010000058.1, on the reverse strand, counting down.
GGACGGCCGGCTGGTGGACCAGATTGTGGGAGCTGTCCCCAAGCAGACCATTACCGAGCGGCTGGATTACCATCTTTCAAACGAATCCGCCCAGTCGTAGCTTCAGCTGGGCGCCGGCCATGATGCCCGCCTATTTAGACAGGGAATCAGTGCTGAGTGAGCAATTCGGCAGTTCCGGAAATAAACGATTTGGTGCGGAAGTATTCCGGCCGGATTTACGGCTTGGCTCTGCGCCTGACTCAAAACCGTCAGGATGCGGAGGACGTACTTCAGGAGACTTTCCTAAAGGTGATGCAGAGCTTGGACAGTTTCGAGGGACGTAGCGCCATTTATACCTGGATCCACCGAATTGCCACCAATATCGCCCTGGGCAAGCTGCGCCGCTTGCGAAACATACCCGATG
>JACZSB010000057.1 GCA_022574435.1 Fidelibacterota bacterium | reverse complement strand
TCACCTTTAGCGGCTATCCGGGCTGGTTAACTGCTAGTGGCGCAACTTTATCGGGTACGCCCGGTGAGGGGGATGGCGACTTTACCTTTACCGTCACCGCCGACGATGGCAATGGTGGCAGTGATGCCTTAACGGTGAGCGTCACGGTCAGCGCAGTGAATGACGACCCGGTGATCACCTCCAGCGCCACGGCTACGGCCACCGAGGATGAGCCTTTCAGTTACACCGCCACGGCCACCGACCCCGAGGACGATGCAGTGAGCTTCACCTTCAGCGGCTATCCGGGCTGGTTAACTGCTAGTGGCGCAACTTTATCGGGTACGCCCGGTGAGGGCGATGGCGACTTTACCTTTACTGTCATGGCCGACGATGGCAATGACGGCAGCGATGAATTAACGGTGATCGTCACGGTCAGCGCAGTGAACGACAATCCGGTGGCCCGGAACGATCAGGCCGCCACTAGCGATGGCGAACCGGTTGAAATCCCAGTGCTGGCCAATGACTATGATGTCGATGGCGACGACTTATCGATAACGTCCGTGACTGCTGCGGGCCATGGAACAACTTCCATTTCAGGGGACGCCATCGTTTACACCCCCGGGGATGATTTCAGCGGCGCCGACATTTTCGGCTATACCATCAGCGACGGGCAGGGAGGCAGCGCATCGGCCACTGTGATTGTGCTGGTGGACTTGGGTGATGAAACTATTTCGGAGGATATAGGACCGGATGGCGGCGAGATCACCTCACAGTCGGGAACCTCCATCAACATCCCGCCCGGTGCTCTGGATGATACAGTTACCATTATAATAGGTGAGTTCGCCGAAGCCCCGGAGGGACCTGAGCTGGCCGGTGTATTGTATTTCTATGGCCCAACCGGTCTCCAGTTCAACTTTCCGGTGCCGGTCACAGTACCCTATGACCTGGCCATGATCCCGGAAGGTATATCCGCCGCAGACCTGGTGCTGGTGATCTATAATGAAGTGACCGATGAATGGACGGTGGCCGACTCAAACGAGGTTAATGAAGTAGCCCTGACCTTAACCGGCTGGGTCACTCACTTCTCAGGGTTTGGGGCGGGACAGTCGGCCAACCAGGCGCCCTACAGTTTGATGTCTCTACCGGACCGGCAGATCCTTGAGGATACGATCGTTGATACCTTGATTTCCAACCTCAATGAATATTTCGCTGATCGGGATGACGACCCGTTGACTTTCACCGCCACCACGGCGGACACGGGCCTGGAAGCGCTGTTCATTTTAAATGAGCAAGAACTGATAGTGGTACTCACACCGAACTATTACGGCATAGTAAATATCGAGGTGACCGCCACAGATCCGGATGGTGCATTTGCCCGGGAAACACTGGTCCTGGAGATTCTGCCGGTGAACGATGCCCCGCAGTTCATTAGCTTTATTCCCGATATCTCTATTCCTGAAGATGTAATCCTCTACCAGATTTCAATGGCGGTAATTATGGCGGCCGTCTTCGATGCAGATGGCGATCCACTGAGCTTCAGTGTAACCAGCGATACCTCAGCGGTGATTGCTGCCGTGGGCGATACCAGCCTGTCTTTCGCGCCGGAACCCAATTGGAATGGAACGGCTAGCATTGTGCTGACCGTCATGGATGGGCAAGCCACGGCTCAGGACACCTTTACCCTGACCATCATTCCGGTCAATGATTTGCCGACAGCCTTCGAATTGCTGACCCCGGCGAGTGGTAGCAGCCTGATTATGCAAGCGGATGATCCCGATACCAGTATCCTTTTCACCTGGGAACCCTCCAGCGATCCTGATGACGGAGATTCGGTTTCCTATATCTTCATCATCTGGCAGGAAGACACCGAGTTTGAAATATCCCAGCCGGTAAGTGAACCGGAGCTGCACGTGCTGCGGGAACCGGTGGTCACTTTCATGCGGGACAACGGTATGGAGCGGGTAAACTTCCTGTGGGAGGTGGGGGCCGTTTCAGGATCGGATACCACCTGGAACAGCGATGGGGCCTCTTCATTGGAGATCGACCTGAGCACACTAGACGTTGTTAGTGATGCCCACTTACCGCAACTGTTCGCGTTGCACCAGAATTATCCCAACCCGTTCAACCCGGTGACCACGTTGCACTATGAGCTGCCCATGCAATCGCACGTGCGGCTGGTGATCTACGATATCCGGGGACGGGAAATCATCCGATTGGTGGACCGCTATGAAAGCGCCGGATTTAAAAAGGTTTCCTGGAACAGTAGCGATTATACCGGCCGGCCGGTGCCCACCGCGATATATTTCGCCAGATTAGTAACGGCGGAGTATACCCATACCATCAAGATGACCCTGATCCGCTAACTACAGCGCAACAGCGGCTGATTATTACCCCTTCCCGGCGGCAGCTGGGAAGGGGTTTTTATAGATAATAATTCGCCTGGGAAAACTTTGGAGATTCGAAATTAGCTGCTATGCTAGAGAGGAGAGGGGAAAGCCTCAATATGTGGGCTGTTCCTGACAGGCGTGGATAATTTCGCGCAGGACCTGCTCGGTGTCTTCCTCACTGGGGCGGCATACTCCCACGGTACGATGGCCGCCGCCGCCATACCAGGCGCACAGGTCGCCCACATCCACCATGGAAGAGCGGTTGAAGATAGAGTGTCCCACGGCAATCTCATTCCAAACCCCTGGATCCCCATGGGAAATTTGAACTGAAATATTACCGGCTTCCAATTCCGGCAAGGTATAGATAATGAAACGGCTCACCGGCGGCACATGGACCCCCCTGAATTCACTGATAATCACATTGCCGTCGAGGTGCGAGCATTGCAACAGCACTGTGATGGCCTGCTCCAGGTTGTCCTGATAAATCTGTTGCCACTTCCGGGCCGGTGGCATGGCCAGAATCTCATCAGTGGAGTGGTTGCAGAGCAGGTCGGGCATCTGGGCTTTCCAGCTTTCGTAGTCTTCCTTGTGAGCTGCGTCTTCCCCCAGGCCGGTTCGTGGATCCAGCAGAAGACCGAGGAGGATGTTGCCCTGGGGATTCAGAACTTCCTCCTTAGTCAGATCGGCGCTGTCCATAATATCGGTGTCCCGCACCAGACCCTCAAATTTCTCCAGTTGCGGGTGGAATGGGACAAAATACTGGTATACCACCCCGGCGGTACTGGGGGCCAGATTAAAGGCGCCCCGATAATCGGGTGGTATGGGCGGGGTACGTCGTGTTTCACTAGAATGGTGATCAAACCATAGATAAGCATCGGGATGGTACGGCAGGTTGCAGATGATATCGTTATCGGTGATCCGAACCTTGCCATCGGCAATATCCTTGATCCGGATCATCTCCACAGTATCCACCAGACCGGCGCTCTTAAGTAGGGCTGCACAGACGATGCCGTCCATATCGCCTCGTATCATAGCATTCATGGCTTGTGCCGACCTTTACTGATTTTCCGAGACTCCACTTGGGACTGGTCCGGGGCTCTCAAACCTGCGGTTTAATAGGCCGGGTCACCGGACAGATGTTCCGTTGAATCTGCGCCGCTGGCCTAAAACCTGATTTCAGCAGTCAGACTGCTCCCAAAGCGCAATCAATCCAGTTGAAATATACACCGGCTACAGTGCTACATTCAAATATTCGTGGAGGCCGGTTAATGCGCTATTTCAGGCCGTCATTGGTTCCCTTTCGAAGCTAGTGGAGGTTTAATATTGATCTCTCCCGGACAGTGGTTGAATAATATCATTATAGCCCGCAGTGCCTTACGACGACTTTGGAGGCCAATGCTGGGTCGGGCGGGGCTGGCACTGGTGCTGTTGGCCACGACCGCTGCCGGCCAGCAAGGTCTATGGGAGTCCCTCATCGAGCAAGGCAACCAAGCCTTGGTGGCCGGCGAACCTGGTGAGGCTCGCAAGCATTATAGCCGGGCCTGGGAGGTGGCCGCCCAGTATCCGGTCCACGACCTGCGCCGGGCTACCACCCATCGCAACTTGGCCCAGGCGCGCATGTTATTGGGGGACCTGGTAGCGGCTGATTCACTCTATGGCCTGGCGATCATCTGTGCCCAGCGCACCCTGGAGCAGCCACACAGTTACCTGGCAGGCCTCCGTCGTGAGCAGGAGGATCTACGCGCCGCCATAGCCGCCTCACTGGACTTTCACGAGGAGCGGCCACCCCCGCCAACCGTGTGGGAGGCCCTCGTGCTACGGGTCAGATGGATTACTAACCACACCATCGTCCGGCCCGGTATCTCCCGGCCGTTGGGGGACTCGTTGTCCGTCACCCACGATGGGGGCCTGGGTATGAGCGCCACATTGCAATTCCGCTTAATGGAACTGGGCTCCTTGCCGATCATCGCCGGGCTGGACCATTTTGAGTTGCAGCTGCCCGCCAAGCACGCCGACCATCGGCCCGTGAGGCTGCGCGGCAACGGTGTTTTCATAGGTCCCAGTTTGGGGCGGTTCCTGCTGACCATGGGAGCGGGCCAGTATTCCCTTTCAGGCGGGCTGGCGGCTCCTTCCCGAACCGGCCTGAACGGCGCGTTGACACTGTCAATTCTGGGCCGGCCGGGTGATAGTTCAAATATCGGTATCCAGGTTGCCCTGCGGATCGGAGGCTTGCACCTCTTGGCCGCCGAAAGCCAGGAAGCGCTCACCCTCTGGCAGCTGGGCTTTTCTATCGGTTTCCGCCGGCCGCCCCCCTGGTGACCTACCTAAATTCGGTTACTGAAACGGCCACCTAATGAACTTTGCCGAACTATAGTGCGTACAACGCCTTGAATGAAGTGCGCATCGATAAATGGCTCTGGGCCGCGCGCTGTTTTAAGACGCGGAGCACCGCCACCACTGCCTGCCAGGCCGGAAAAGTGAAGCTCAATGGCCGGGCTGTGAAGGCCAGCCATGTAGTGCGTTCAGGTGATATGATCGCCATCACCCGGACAGCCTACCGGCAGGCACTGCTGGTGACCGAACTGCAAGAGAAACGAGTGAGCGCCCAGCTGGCCGCCCATATGTACGAGGATCACACAGCACCCGAAGAGCTGGAACAGCTCCGCCTCCGGCGCACCCAGGATAGCGCCTTTTTCCAACGGCAGCGAGGCTCGGGCCGGCCAACCAAGCGGCAGCGCCGCCGGCTGGATAAACTCAAAGGAAAGTTTTGACTACGTCCGGCGCTCAACGCATAGCGGGACTGAAAAGGCCGATCGTCCCGGCCATATTGGGGATTATACTGATGAGCATGTTACCCGGTTCAGGAGTGACCACGAAATCCACCGCCAACCGCCTGGTGCATGAGGCCAGTCCTTACTTGCAACAGCACGCCCAAAACCCGGTGGACTGGTATCCCTGGGGCGAGGAGGCCTTCGCGGCGGCCCGGGCCGCCGACAAACCCATATTCCTTTCCATCGGCTATTCCACCTGCCACTGGTGCCACGTCATGGCTCACGAATCATTCGAGGACCCCACGGTAGCGGCCTTGCTCAACGAGGCCTTCATCTGCGTCAAAGTGGACCGGGAGGAACGCCCGGACATCGACCATATCTACATGGCCGTCTGCCAGATGATGACCGGCTCCGGCGGCTGGCCCCTGACAATCATCATGACCCCGGAAAGGGAGCCGTTTTTCGCGGCTACCTATATACCTAAGGAAAGCCGTTTTGGCCGCTCGGGCTTAATGGAATTGATACCCCGCATCAAGGAGGTCTGGGAAACCGACCGGGAGCGCATCAGCAGCTCGGTGGAATCCGTCCTGGAGGCGTTGCAGCGGGGCCAGGAAAGCGCCCCCGGTCGCGAGCCGGGAGCGGAAATACTGGAGCGGGCCCGCGACGACCTCTTGCGGAGCTACGACCCGGTCCATGGCGGCTTCGGCTCAAAACCCAAGTTCCCCACGCCCCACAAGCTACTATTGCTCATGCGAAACTATCACCGCAGCGGAGACGCGCAGGTGCTGGAAATGGTGGAGAAGACCTTGACCGCCCTGCGTCTGGGGGGTATTTACGATCAGGTCGGGTTCGGCTTCCATCGCTACTCCACCGACGCGCAGTGGCTGGTGCCCCACTTCGAGAAGATGCTCTATGACCAGGCTCTGCTGATGATGGCCTATACCGAGGCCTGGCTCATCACCGGTAAGGCCGATTACGCCGCCACGGTGGACGAGATTGCCACTTATGTATTCCGCGACCTAACTGCCCCTGAGGGGGGATTTTACTCGGCCGAAGATGCCGATAGCGAAGGCGAGGAAGGCAAATTCTACCTGTGGACCACTGTTGAGATCGAGGCTGCCCTCGATCCCTCAGAGGCGGCCTTTGTCAGGGAGACGTTCAATTTAGCGGCCGAAGGTAATTTCGCGGACGAAGCCGGCGGGCAAGTCACCGGGCGCAATATCCTCCATCTGCAGTCCGAGTTATCGGCGGAGCAGGTTAAGACCTGGGGGCCTGTGCGCGAACGCCTGTTGAAGGAGCGTGAGCAACGGATCCGGCCATCGCTGGATGACAAGGTGCTCACCGACTGGAACGGATTGATGATCAGCGCCCTGGCCCGGGCCGGGCAGGCTCTGGACCGGCCGCGGTACGTTGAGGCGGCCGAGGAAGCAACCCGGTTCATCATGGAACAGCTGAGCACCCCGTCCGGGCGGTTGCTGCATCGCTATCGCCAGGGGCAGGCCGGCATTCCCGGCAACGTGGATGATTACGCCTTCCTGATCGCCGCCTTGCTGGACCTGTACGAGGCCACATTCAAGGTGTCATACCTGGAGCGCGCTATGGCGCTGCAGGAAATCCTGGCCGGGCAATTCTGGGATGGGGAGAGTGGCGGCTATTATTTCACTGCCGCCGATGGCGAACAGTTGATCTTACGCAGCAAACAGGTCTACGACGGAGCGGTGCCCTCGGGTAATTCGGTAGCCGCCCTGAATCTGCTGCGATTGGGGCGCATTACCGGTGATTCGGGATACGAGGAGACCGCCGCCGCTCTGCTGCGAGCTTTTTCCAGGCAGATAAACCTGGGGCCCACCGCCTATAGTCAGTTGTTATGTGCCGTCGATTTTGCCGTGGGGCCGGCCTTCGAAGTAGTGATCGCCGGGGAACCGGAAGCCCAGAGCACCCGAGATATGCTGGCGGCCCTGCGCGGGAGCTATCATCCCAACAAGGTGGTCCTGCTACGCCCGTCCGGGGAGGCTGGCTCGCAAATCTCCCGCCTGGCTCCGTTCACGGCTACCCAGGTGGCCATTGACGGCTTGGCTACGGCCTATGTCTGCCGGAACTTCAGCTGCCGGGCCCCCACTACCGATACGGTGGAAATGCTTACTGCGCTGGGGATGAGGAATTAGTCTCAGCTGTTTTCTTTATTCCTGATCCAGCGGGGGAAGGGGCGGCCCAGTGAGGCGGTGCGCCAGATACCGGCGCCGATGCGGGTGATCAGCGCCATGGTACCGGGGGCCTCAACGTCCGGCAGCCGCAACAACATGCCCAGGGCGGCCAAACGCCCCATAGCCGTAATGACGAACAATACGTGGTGCCCCATGTATACCCGGCCGCCCACTATTATCTGCCAATCACCCAGGTAATCGACCACCAGCCCACCGGCGATGGAGGCTAACACGAAGCCTACTCCACTGATGATGGAGAAATAAGCCAGGTAATAGGATCGGCCGATGCGTGGCGAATGCTGCATGGGGTAGATATAGGCCGACAGGTTGAAACCGGTCCATCCGATTCCGCTGAGTGCGGCGATAACCCACAGCCAGCCTATCTGCCCTTGGGCAGGCAACAACCACAGTAGCGGCAATATCGTGATCAAGCCCCCCGACAGCAGCAGGACGGATTTGACGGCGAAGCGGTCCAGCACCAGGCCCCAGCGGCGGTAGATGAACATGGCTATCAACGGTTTGATGGACTGGAACATGGCGATGGTCAAGTAGGACATGCTCAGCACCCGGATCATGTGCACCTGGAAGAAGGCTGCCGAAAAACCGACGGCCAGGTTCCATACCATGAAGAATTGCAGCGCCCGGCGGAACTCCACATTGCGGGCCGGCCTCAGCATCAGCTCTTTAAGCTTGGGGGCCTGGCGTTCGCGGGGCCGGGGGATGTCAGGCTGGCGGGCAAGGAGTGCCAGGCCGGTTATACCGGCTATAGCTGCGGCGAATAGGACCCAGCTTAGTGTCCAGGCCTCGCTGATTCGGTCCCGGCCCCATTCCAGCCACAATCCACCCCCGAGGGTAACCGCAATGGTCACCGCGGCCATCACTGCGTGGCGGTAGCCGAAATAACGTCCCCGCAGGGTCGCGGGGATCAGGTCCGCCATCCAGGTGGTCCAGGCGTTGCCCGCCATGAGTTCCAGGGCTGAGGCGACCATCACTAAGGCCAGGAAGACCAGCATCACATCGATACTGTCCGCGGCCACAAACAGCAGCGGCACCGCCAGCCATAGCAGCCTTGAAAGGGCCGATCCCCATACGGCCACCAGTTTCCGGCGGCCGGTGGCCTCCACCAGGTAGGCGCCGATGAGCTGGAACAGTTGGGTCATGTGAGGTATGGCCGCCAGAAAGCCGATCTGCCAGGGCCTAGCTCCCAAAGCCAGTGCCAGGATAGTAATGAACATGCCGGCCGTAAGGATCTGGTGACCCTGCGAAAAGCCCCCTTCCACCGTTGACAAGCGCATTAGAAAGCGGGTGGGGAAACCGCGATAACCGTGGTGAGTTAATTGGCTGTGTGACATCAGGGGGACTTTCTCAGGGGTAGAAATTACGATGCAATTTCTCCACGGATTAACTGCTAGGTGGCAGTCCGATAGTGCATTGCCGGATATAATATCTAACTTAATTTCAAGGCCCCATGGTGACGCCCCCCAACAATAGCCAGATCGATCCCAGCGCCCAGCACGCCACCCTGGGGTTCCTGTTGGCGGCGGCCGTAGAGGAGTTGTTACCGGAGCGTGAATTCTACATCGAACATTCGTACGTTGGGGGCTACTACTGCCATTTCGGCATCCAACAGCATCACGACCCGGAGGCCATCGGGCGGCTGGAAGGCCGTATGGTGGAGTATCTGAATGGGGAGCGCCCACTGGTGCTGGAGACGGTGGATCGGCAGGAACTGTCTGAGCGTTTCCGCCGGCGTAAGCGGGCCGATAAGCTGGAGATATTGGACCGCCTGGGCCGTGAGGAGGTGCCGGCTGCCCGCTATGGGCACTACCTGGACTACCGCCTGGAGCCCATGCTCACCGATATGGCCGCCATGCAGGGATTCCGGCTGGAACCCTACGACAGCGGGTTCGTGCTGCGCTTTCCCACCTCCGGTCCCCTGGAACCGATGCGCGACAGCCCCAAGCTCTACCGGGTGATCCAGCAGCGGCACGACTGGGGCCGGGCATTACACGTTAACAACCTGCGACAGCTTAATCGGCGCCTGGAGGGCAAGCTGGACCGGGAGCTGATCCTGGTGGCTGAGGCGTTGCACGAAAAGACCATTGCCGAGATCGCCGTCGGTCTGGCCGCCGGCTATCCCCAGAAAAGGGTGGTCTTCATATCGGGCCCTTCCAGCTCGGGGAAAACCACCTTTGCCAAGCGACTGGCCATTCAGCTGCAGGCCAATCTATTGAACACGATTGCCATTTCCCTGGACGATTACTTCCTTGACCGGGATGATATGCAGCCCCAGCCGGATGGTACCCTGGATTTCGAAGGACTTGAAGCGGTGGACATCTCGAGGCTGGTGAGCGATATCCGGCGACTGCTGGCGGGCGAGACCCTACCCCGGCGACGGTTCTCATTTAGGCGCGGGCAGGGCTACGACAACGACGAGACAATGCACCTGGGGACGGATCAACTATTGGTGGTGGAGGGCCTCCACGGTCTAAACCCCGTATTCACCGACGAGCTGGGGGCGGACCAGGTCCAACGCATCTACGTCAGCGCCATTACCCAGCTGAACATCGACAACGAGCACCGGGTCTCCGGCTCCGACAACCGGCTGCTCCGGCGGTTGGTGCGTGATGCCCAGTTCCGGGGCTATAACGCCGAAGAGACCCTGTTACGCTGGCCTGCGGTGCGCCGGGGCGAGAGCAAGCACGTATTCAAATACCAGGAGGCGGCCGATTTTATGTTCAACTCGGCCCTGGTCTTCGAACTGGGGGTGCTGCGAAGCCAGGCCGAGTTGGTGTTGCGGGCAGTGGCAAAGAGCAGCCCCGCTTGGGATAAGGCCCAGTGGTTGCTTATATTCCTGTCACTGGTGGCGCCCGTCCCCCTTGACCCCATCCCCAGAGACTCCATCCTGCGGGAGTTCATTGGCCGGAGCGTGTTTGAGTATTAGCGGATTTTATCCCGACGGCCGTTTTCCGTGGTGAGATGCCCCGGCATAGAAATTCGAATGGCCAAATGATAAAGGGGACACAACTTGCGATTGTGCCCCCTGATAGTTAGATGTCAGGCTGGGATCGCCTGACGTTGTTTTCAACGCGCCTGGTACTCAGGGTCTTGGTTGACGGTCCCGGGCCTCATTGACTCTCAGGGGACGACCACCAAAATCCTGGTCGTTCAGCGCTTTGATGGCAGTATCGGCATCGGCCTCGTCCATCTCGATAAAACCGAAACCCCGAAACCTTCCGGTATCCCGATCAGTGATCAGATTGACAGAAGTCACTGATCCGTGTTGCTCAAACAGCTCTTTAATTTCGCCTTCAGTGGCGCTAAAGGGCAGGTTTCCAACGTAGATTTTCTTCACGTTGATTTGTTCCTCTTACTTGAACGGTTCAGGAAGGTGTTTCAGCCTGGGCCGACCCCCGCCGGGAACCGCTTCGATTTAATCCAGACCCCGTTGCTTTAGAATATGCGCTTCAATCAATAAATTTGAGGGCACTTCGGCAATGAGGTTACACATGCTCAATGTTACTTAGATTTCTTTGTCAAAGGGAATGATGCGGGAAAGGTAGTTCTGCCAGCGACATTAATCAAACAAAGATACCAAAATTCGAGCCGCTGGAGGTTACACTGATATTAGGAAAGAGTGCAAGCAGATAATTGGCCCGGTGTAAAACTCTATTTAGCCTGAATTAAGGGATGGGGGAGAGGACCTGCTCAGCCCGGCCGCAGGCGGCGACTGCCAATTTTCCCGAGCAGGTAGGCGATTACTTGGTATGGCAGACCGACTCCATCGGAGGCGCCTATAATCTCAACCATTGATCGCAGGGAGATTGAGGTCGTCGATCCCATTGCCGGTGC
>JACZSB010000395.1 GCA_022574435.1 Fidelibacterota bacterium | reverse complement strand
AGCCTGGTTAAGCACTTCCTTCAACCACTCCGTGTCTTGGCGACTATTATCGACAGAGAGGACTTTTATCATCTTCTATGCATATCACATGCAAAACAGCCCCTTACCATCCGATGTTCATTAATGATAAGTTTTGCTTGCTATTGATAAGTATGCCTGATAAAATTATGTGTTTCAATCAATGGATCAAATTTACTAGATTGTGAGATACAATGACAAATATATTAATTATTGAGGACGATGAGGCGTTTCGGTCTTTTTTGGAAGTGAGTCTGAAAGAACTGCACCGGGTGTTGGCCCCGGGTGGGCGGATAGGCGTGCTGGAATTTGCCGTCCCTCGCAGCGGCCTGCTGGCGCCCCTCTATCGCTGGTATATGACCTGGGTGCTTCCCCGAGTGGGGGGCTTGCTCAGCAGAAGTTATGCCTACCGCTACCTCACCGAGTCCATCGAGCAGTTTCCCGACCCGGATCGATTCATCCGGTTGCTGGAGTCCATCGGCTTCTCCGGGATCGCCACCCGGAATTTTCTAGGCGGCACGGTTTGGATTTACAAGGGGATTAAGAACGGGGAGAATTGAAAGCCCACTACTCTTTGGTCTGGAACTCCAGCAATATGAGCCAGGCGATCAAGTAGGTTATCACCAGCGGTATAACATGAGTAATCAGCGCCACGAAGATGAAAGCGATGCGGATCAGGTTGGAATCGATGCCGTAAATTTCCCCCAGGCCGCCACAGATACCGGCGATCTTGCGGTCGGTCTGTGATCGATAAAGTTTTTTCATCACTGCTCCAATTATATTAATACCGCCCGGCTTCCAGTAATCAGCCGCCGCCAGGGCCTTCAAGTTTAACGCCGCTTGCTCTTTAAATCCACTTGCAGCAGCACGAATTCCGTGCCGTCCAGCGCCTCTATCGACCGTCCGCCCCGGGCTGGGAAGTTGTTGTCATTGCACACTATCAGGGTGCGGCCATCCACCGGGTGGACCGCTTCGATGGTCACATACGGCAGGGCGAATTTCCCGGTGGTGTCCGCCAGGTGATGCGGGTCGTCCATGTCCATCAGGTCGGCCAGTTCCCATTTGACGGCGTTACCGGCCGCCGGCTGCCAGGCGAACACCTTTTTGAAGGCCGCGCCGGCTCCATGGCCCCAATCCCGCTCCAACACCAGGAAGCAGTTCCTCTGCGGCCACCAGGTCAGTTCCCCGATGGAATGCTCGGCCGCCTCCAACGGGTAGCGCCAGGATATGGCCCGGGCATGGGGTGCTCCCGGGGAATACTCGAAAATGCGCAGCCGGTCAGCCGGATCGCCCCGCAGGCTCCCTTCCGGCATCAGGATGAATGTCGCTCGGCCCGGATGCCAGGTGAGTCCCTCGAAGCCGCGGCTGCGTCGCAGGTCGGCCCGGAACCAGGCGGACCGGCCGGGCGACTTGATCAACCGGACGCGGTCTTTCCCCTCGACAGCGGCTGGGATGGGGGGCGCCAGCAGTTCCCCCTCCTTGGAAAACAGTAGCAACCAGGGGCCGAATTCGTCACCGATCCAAAAGTTACCGGCGGGCCCGATCTCCAGTGACTCGGGGTCAAAATCCGCGCCGGTGAGCCGTCTGTCGCGATCCCATTCCCGAGTGATGGCAAATCCGGCCTTTCTCCCGGGGTCTTTGAGCTCCACCACTTCCAGCAGCTCCACAGTGCCCGGCCCGCCATCGGCAGTTCGCCAGTTGATGCGCAGCCGGTATATGCATAGCAGGTAGGTGGCCGAGTTGGCCCGGGCGCCGAAGCCGTTGTCGCTCAAGGCCCAGAATGTGCCGTCAGGGGCCGGCCGCAGGCTGGAAATACCCTGTACCGGCTGGCTGTCCCACCGCGCAGCTGGGGAGCGATACCAACGCGCCCGCACATTAGTGGCCGGCGGACCTGGGCGAAAAGTGTCGGCCGGTAGCCGGGCATAGCCCACCAACAGAGCCTGCGCCGGGAGTGGTTGGGCCACCGGGACCATCAAAAGCCACCAACACAGCCGGAAAACCGGCCGGCCGGAAAAAATCTTTAATATCCGTTGCGACAGGACCATGGCATAGCCGAATGTAACTGCCGGTTAGTATGATTGCGAAAAAATAATCCCGTTCGTAGATTCAGGCTGTGCGAATGCCCGAAAAATTAGTAGCCCTGAGACTCCGGATGGTAAAGGATCAAATCGTGGCCCGGGGTATTCGCGATTCCCAGATAGTGCGGGCCATGGAAATTATCCCCCGGCACAAGTTTGTCCCCTACACCAGGCCGCGGGATGCTTACGGGGACGGCCCCCTGCCCATCGGCCAGGGCCAAACCATCTCCCAGCCCTACATCACGGCCTACATGACCGAGTTGCTGAACCTGCGCCCCAGCCACCGGGTGCTGGAGGTGGGCACCGGCTCGGGATACCAGGCGGCCTTGTTATCCTGTGTGTGTAAGGAAGTCTTTTCTATGGAGATTATCGCCGCCCATTCGGCCCGGGCCCGCAAGGTGCTGGAGGAATTGCAGTACACCAACGTTCATCTGCGGCTGGGTGATGGCCGCCAGGGCTGGGCGGAAGCGGCCCCCTTCGACCGCATCATTGTCACCGCCGCCGCTCGGAACCGGGTCCCGCCGGCCCTGCTGCAGCAGCTGGGAGCGGACGGCCGGCTGGTGATTCCCCTGGGAAAAACAGTCTACAGCCAGAAGCTGTTGATCTACAGTCGGCGTGATGATCAGATTATTGAAGAGGAAGATTTAGCGGTGCGATTTGTGCCGCTGGTGGAGGGTGGCGACGGCAACCTGAGCCGGAAGGCCGGTGTCCCTTAAGCGACTCCCCCGGAAC
>JACZSB010000394.1 GCA_022574435.1 Fidelibacterota bacterium | reverse complement strand
CTCTCGCCCCACCTGATTACAGTGGCTGAATAACTACGCTGCCGGTAAGTTGGTAGAGCAGCATAAGCATACGGCACAGGACGAACGGATCAAGGAATTGGAACGCATGGTGGGCCGTCTCAGCATGGAGAACGAGCTCTTAAAAAAAGCCGTGCAACACACTATCCAAGAGAGAAGCGAAGACTCCTTAATCGTCAGCGGCCCTGGCTCGACGGTGTCAAATGGGGGTGCCAGGTGATGGATCTACCCCTAGCACGTACTACTACAAGTCGAGGGATAGGACCGGGAAAGAGCGGGAAGACGCTGACCTGCGTGACCGCATAGAGCGGTTGGCCCTGCGTTTCCCCCGCTATGGTTACCGGCGCATGACGGCTCAACTGAAGCGGGATGGCTTGAAGGTGAACCACAAACGGGTTCTGCGGATCATGGGAGCATCGGATCTGCTGTGCCGGGTCAAACGGAAGTTCGTGCGAACCACAGACAGCAATCATGCCTATCGGGTTTACCCGAACCTCTACCGGAACAAGGTTCCCGATGGCCCCAACCAGGTATGGGTGGCGGACATCACCTACATCCGGCTGCTAACCGACTTCGTTTACTTGGCAGTGATCCTGGATGCTTGTTCGAGGAAGGTGGTAGGCTGGTCACTGTCCCGAAAGATCGATGCTCAGTTGACCTGTGCTGCATTAAAGGTGGCCATCACGTCACGGTGGCCGTCCAGGGGATGCAT
The DNA here is from genome assembly GCA_022574435.1 of Fidelibacterota bacterium. Lineage (GTDB taxonomy): Bacteria > Fidelibacterota > Marinisomatia > SCGC-AAA003-L08 > TS1B11 > JACZSB01. Next base: position 2,081 of record JACZSB010000394.1, on the reverse strand, counting down.
CCATCACTCCGATAGAGGTGTTCAGTACGCTGCCCATGTCTACACTGAACTCTTGCAGGAACACGGGTTCCAAATCAGCATGTCGCGCAGGGGTAACCCCTACGACAATGCACAGGCCGAGAGTTTTTTCAAGACCCTCAAATGCGAAGAGGTGTACCTGACGGAATATAGCTCCATGAAAGAGGTCAAGAACCGGCTTGGTGAGTTTATTGATCAGGTCTATAACAAAGAGAGGCTACATTCGGCGCTGGGCTACGTCAGTCCAGCGGAGTTTGAATACCACGCCAACCCCGCCATCGGCGGGGCCAACGGCGGGGAAATCAACAACAACGGGCATAAAGGGGATGTATTAACTTGGCAGGAAATCTGTCCACCTTGAAGGGTGCAGTCCACCCTGGTATAAACATCCAACATGGTCAGAACCTCGAATCGTCGGCCATCGGCCAGCTGATCTGACATGGAATCCATCGTCCACACATTATTGATACCTTTGGGCTTGATCCTGACATTTCTGGAAACCGCCGACTTATGGCGCTTGGGCTTGCGACGCTTCAGGGTAGCCATTCTTCAGTATACAGCCGGTAGATCCGTTTATGGTTCACTTGCCAGCCTACCCTTTGTAGCAAGATATGTAATCTCCGGTAGCCATAACTCACCCGGGATTATGCCAAATCTTTCAATCATCATCGTAAATGTTCCTGCCTGCCCAAACGCGGATGGTACTGGTAGCTCGATCGCGGGGCTGTTGCCACCTCGCAGGCCCATGGGATATTGAACTCATAGGCATCACGGAGATCACCAACTACCTCACGCCTTTGAACAGGCTTCAGCACTTTTTTCGTAGGAAGTCCTGCAACATGCCTCTGTCCAGGCTGATATCAGCTACAAATCGCTTTAACTTACCGTTTTCCTGCTCCTACTGCTTCAGTCTACGAAGTTACGCTACACCCATCCCGCTACTTCTTTTTCCAACGGTAAAATGTCGTCTCGCTAGTCCCCAGTTTACTGATCAGATCAGCTGAAAGAATACCATTTCTCGGCCTGATTTAAAAATCGAGACGTTCTGCTCTTCACTGAACCTGCTTTGACGCATCCTCTACTCCTTCCTGATTATGTGAGTTTAATTAGAAAACTCGCATTATCACTGGTCCGGGATTCGGCGACCAGGTCACCATTGCTTCCATGTTTAGCTCAGATGTAACTTATTAAGCAAAGAGAAAAGCTAGTTTCCTCTTGAAACCATTAATATACCGATGCCAATTACTACCAACTTGTCTAAAATATCTTAGAATTTACCTTCCCTTAATATACAAGAGATCACTATATTGGATGATATCATAAAACCCACTTCGATCAGAGAAACGAGGGTTGATGAAAATGATAGCTCGGCGCCATTACTTCAAATTTTCCTGGTAATTGCACGAAACAAGTCCGTCATTGGACAGATAACGGCTATTTTCGTAGGACTGGGTTTGCTTATAGCCATTTTTTCTCCACCGAAGTATGTCGCACTTGCAAAGGTGATCTTGGAACCTACTGAAGGGAGAAGCACCGCAATGTCCGGATTAGCAGCCCTGAGGGGTTTCGGCATTAACATTACTTCAAGCGGCGCTGGACTAACGGCGGACACCTATCCCGACATAGTGCGCAGTCTGGAAGTGCGCTTGGCTGTGGCCAGGAGTGAGTTTTATTTTCCAGATCTGGATAGCACAATGACTTTGGTTGAATTTAACAGCCGGAGCCCAGGATTCTTCAGCCTTCTATGGGGTAGCCTGAAAAAGGTCACTGTCCAGCTACCAGGAACTATCAAATCGCTGTTCCAGGAGAACCATACGACAACAATTGCAGGTTATGAATGGGAGACTGTATATTTATCAGAAGAGGAATACAAAACCACTAAGGTGTTGTTGAGCCAGCTCTCATTAGGTATTTCCCGTACAAACGGCATTATGACCATTGCGGTTACGACTCACGACCCTATGCTGTCGGTTCAGATTATCAATACTTTCTTAATACACCTGAAAAAACGTGTGCGTGAGATCTACACCGAAAAGGCCATAGAAAACGTGGACTTCATCCGG
>JACZSB010000393.1 GCA_022574435.1 Fidelibacterota bacterium | reverse complement strand
CTCAACCAGTTTGCGGAATTCGGCAACGCCCGTTGGCACTATGCCGTCACCGGCCCGGCCCTGGCGGAGGTTTCCCGGGCAGCCGGCGAACCGGGGCTGCGGCTGAGCGCCCTGTTCCTGACCCAGGGCTCGGCCGGTACCCTGGCGGCCGGCGATTACCTGCGCGAGCATTTCCCCGCCATTAAAATTGCCGCCGGTGAGGCCGCCCAGTGCCCCACATTGTTGCTGAACGGTTTCGGCTACCACCGCATCGAGGGCATTGGCGACAAGCACGTGCCGTGGATCCACAACTTGCGCAACATGGATATGGTGGTGGCTGTGGACGACGAGCTGGTGCTGCGGCTCATGCGCCTGTTCAATGAAGAGGCCGGAACCGATCACCTGCTTTCCCGGGGCGTGGACCCGGCGACGGTCGAGGCCTTGCCCGATCTGGGACTGTCCTCCATCGCCAACATTATTGGGGCGATCAAGCTGGCCCGCTATTACGAGTATACTGCCCATGACGCCATATTTACGGTGGCCACCGACTCCATGGCCCTGTACCGGTCCCGGCTGGCGGAGGCCCGGGATAAGTGGGGTCCCTATACGGCTACCGAGGCCGCCGTTGATTTTGAGGGCCGCCTGCCCGGGCTGGGCCGCGATAACATGCTGGAGCTCTCCTACTACGACCGCCTGCGGATGCACAACCTGAAATACTTTACCTGGGTGGAACAGCAGGGCCGGAGCGCCGAGGAGTTGCAGGCCCAGTGGTACGACGAGGACTACTGGAGCAGCCGCTACGCCCAGATTGCAGCCTGGGACCAGCGGATCAACGAATTCAACCAGCGCACGGGGCTATTGGAACAATACCAATGATACATGGGGCCGCTGATGAACAATAATCTCATCGGGTATCGCTGCGTGGCCTGTGGGATCTCCCAGCCGGCCGAGCCGCCGCCCATGCTCTGCCCGGCCTGCGGAGGCGCCCTGGACGCCGAGTACGACTACGACCGGATTGCAGCCCAATTGACACCTGCGGGACTTACCGGCGATACCGAGCGCTCATTATGGCGCTACCGGGCGCTGCTGCCGGTGGCCGGTACCCCGGCTAATCGTTCGCTGCAGGTGGGCGGCACGCCGTTGGTGGCCTTACCGGTGTTGGCCGGTAAATTTGATTTGAGCGCGCTGTATATCAAGGATGAGACCCGCCAGCCCTCGGGTTCTCTGAAGGACCGGGCCACCGAAGTAGCCTTGCAGCATTCCGCCGAATATGGCCAAGCTACCGTGGTGGCCGCCTCCACCGGCAACGCCGCCGCATCGCTGGCGACCCTGGCGGCCCATCACGGCCGCAGGGCGGTGATCCTGGTGCCCGCCGGGACTGCGGCCGGCAAACTGGTGCCGATCATGCAGTGCGGCGCTATACTCTGCCCGGTGGATGGCACCTACGATGACGCCTTCGAGCTGGTGGAAACCATTGCCCGGGAATTGGGCTGGTACAGCCGTAATAGCGGCTCCAACCCGGTGCTGTCCGAGGGCAAGAAGACCGTGGCGCTGGAGATTGCCGAGCAGCTGCAGTGGGAGGCGCCGGACAAGGTTTTCGTACCGGTGGGCGATGGCTGCATCATCGGGGGGGTCTACAAAGGCTTTTACGATCTGCTGCAGCTGGGCTGGACGCATAAACTGCCGCAACTGGTGGCGGTGCAGGCCGCCGGCTCGGCCGCCGTGGTGCGGGCACTGGAGGCCGGCGGTGAAATAGAGGCGGTGCAGGCCGACACCATCGCCGACGGCATTCGCGTGAACCTGCCCCGTGATGGGCAGAAAGCCTTGCGGGCGGTGCGCGCAACGGATGGATTCGGGATCACCGTCACCGATGACGAAATTCTTGAGGCGCAACATGCGCTGGCCAAAGGCACGGGGATATTCGCTGAGCCGTCGGCCGCGGCGGCCTATGCCGGGTTTAAAAAAGCCCTGTCGCAACGGCTCATATCGCCCGGGGAGAGCGTGGTGCTGCTGATCACCGGCAGCGGGCTGAAGGACTTGCCGTCCGCCGGACGCCTGGTGGAACAGCCGGAGCCGGTAGCAGCCAACTTGGGGGCCTTCCGGGAATTTTACGAACGCTTTACGGCTGGTGAAAGCGCATGATGCGGCTCTCGGGCGAACCGGCCTATTTCGACCTGGAAGTCACCGTGAACGGCCGCCCCTATCGGCGGACAGTCACCACCCACCGGCGGTTGCTGGATTTCCTGCGCGAGGAGCTGCTGCTCACCGGGACCAAGGAGTCTTGCGGTGAGGGGGAATGCGGCTCGTGCACCGTGCTGATGAATGGGCTGGCGGTGAACTGTTGCCTGGTGCTGGCGGTGGAGGCCCAGGGCGCCGAAATTGTAACCATCGAGGGGCTGGCTCAGGGCGGCACCCTGAACGCCGTGCAGCAGGCCTTCATGGATTGCCACGCGGTGCAGTGCGGTTATTGCATCCCGGGCATGATCCTGGCAGCCGGGCAATTACTTGAGTCCCAACCGCGACCTTCCCGGCAGGAGATCGAGTCGGCCCTGGTGGGTAACATCTGCCGCTGCACCGGCTATCACAAGATCGTCGACGCGGTGGAGCAGGCGGCGGGGGGTGGCGCTTGAACTATTACCGTCCCACCGGCCTGACCGAGTATTTCCAGCTGCTGGCGGACTTGCCGGCTGATAAGGTGGTGCGGCTGGCGGGGGGCACCGACTTGATGCCGGCCTTCGACCACTACCGGCCGCTGCCGTTACACCTGGTGGACCTGAAGGGTCTGCCGGAACTGGCCGGCGTCCACGATGGGGAAGGGATAATCACCATCGGGGCCCTGACCACCCTGGCTGAGCTGGAGCACC
>JACZSB010000056.1 GCA_022574435.1 Fidelibacterota bacterium | reverse complement strand
GCCCAGTCTCATCAACGACCCCTTGCCGAACTCCCGGTCGATATAGGTGATAGTGGCTTCTATAGCTTGCTTTTTCTGTTCCTTGGTATTCATATTCACTCCTGGCTGGGCTCCGTCGTGATGGGGAAAGTGGCCAGAGGAATATATCTCAGCCCGTCCGCCCCCTGATTGCTTTCGTATAAATGCAGACTCTTCAGTTCGCACCGGATTGGATCGTACTCCGAGTTTAAGAACATTGACACGTCCGGAGTAACTTTTTGCGGGTAGTGCACCCGGCCTAAGGTAACGTGCGCATGGAACTCCCGGTCTACCCGCGGAAAGCCCAACGGTCCCACCACGTCATGGATGGCCTGCTCCAGCCGATTCAACCCCTCATTATCGCCGGCCACGCCCATCCACAGTACCCGGGGCCGGGTGGGGGCCGGAAATACACCGGCTCCTTCAATAGTTATCGCCAGCGGTCCATATCCGGCCAGGCCATCCTTGATTCCCTCGATTATCTCTTCGGCGGCCGTGCGCGGCGTTTCGCCCAGGAAACGCATGGTCAGATGGATATTGCGCCCCTTGACCCACCGCACCGCATTTTTCGGGTCGGTCACAAGGGTGCGCAGCATCCCCGCCCGGCGAGATACCTCCGGTGGCAGGGCGAATCCAAAAAAGATACGGGTAATGTCAGTGTTCAAGGCGTAAAATCTCCAGTCGCAACAGGTTTAAGGCCGCCTGGGCGGTAGCGGCTTTGTGGGGCAATCTAATGGGCGCCAAGTGCATTTCCTTGCTCACAATGCCGCCCGGTCCAGACACGGCGATGTAGGCCAGTCCCACCGGTTTTTTCGGTGTGCCGCCAGTGGGGCCGGAGATGCCGGTTGTCGCTACCCCCCAGGTGCCGCCCAGAGCTGCCTGAGCGCCGGCGGCCATCTCCCTGACAACCACATCGCTCACAGCTCCAAAGTCCCGCATCGACTCAGGTGACACCCCTAACTGCTGCTCCTTAACGGCATTGCTATAGGCCACCACGCTGCCCAGCAGCACCTTGGATGCGCCGGGTACATCGGTTACCAACGATGCCACCAGGCCGCCGGTGCACGATTCGGCCAAGGCCAGCGTCTCGCCCCGGGCAGTGAGCGCTGCCACCACAATTTTTCCAATGCTCGCCTGGTCACGGCCGTAGGCCAGCGCGCCCAGTTCCGTTTCAATAGCTCGGGCAGCCGACTCTACCTCGCCGGGTTCCTTATTCCCCGCCGATGCAGGCCATAGCCGAATATTCACACCGCTATATTCCGGTAGAAAGGCTACCTTCACTTCCGGGAAGGAGGCCAGCACCGATTCCAACCGCTCCGCCAGGGCACTCTCAAATATGCCGCTGGTACGCACGGTGATCCACTTGTCACCCGTTTTCTTCCCCAGGCTGGGTAGCACCTCCTCGGTCATAATGGCCTGCATTTCCAGGGGCACCCCCGGCAGGAGGATAAAGGTGGTCTGCGGTGATCGAAATCGCAAGCCCAGCGCCGAGCCCACCGAATTGGGCAGAACTTCAGCCTTAACGGGCACTTCCGCCTGGGAGCGGTTGTTCTCCGGGATCACCACCCCCCGGGAGGCAAAACGCTCTACCAAAGAGTCCCAATAAACTGAATCGAACTCCAGGGCACTGTCGAAATAGCGGCAGAAGGCACTTTTAGTGATATCGTCGTGGGTGGGGCCCAAGCCCCCGGTGGCAATCACCAGCCCCATGCGGTTATCCAAGCGCTCCAGTGCACCAATGATTGCTTCCGGATCGTCACCTACGGAAACGGTTTCTACCACCCTGATGCCTATTGGCAGCAGTGCCTGGGCGATCCAGGCGGCGTTGGTGTCTACCGTGAACCCCGAGATCAGTTCTTCCCCGATCGTCAGGATGGCGGCCTTCAAAGCACCATCCTCAAGACAACCAGCACCGCCAGGGTGATCCCGCCCGCCAACAGATCATCAGCCATGATCCCCCATCCGCCGGGCAGCGATTGGGCCCGCCCTATGGGCCCCGGCTTTAAAATATCCAGCAACCTGAATAGTATGAAAGCAACGGCAAATTGCCACAGCACCAGCCCGCACCCCAGCAGGGCCAACCAGATCCCGGCTACTTCATCTAGCACTATAATTGAGGGATCGCTGATCCCGGTGCTGCGCTCGAGGTAGCCACCGGCCCAAATGCCCAGCCCGGCGGCCACAATCACCATCATTACCTGAATCCCCACAGGCTGCGGCCACAGCAGCCACCACACTACAGCGCCCCCCAGGCTGCCCCAAGTTCCGGGCGCCGGCCGTAATAGCCCTAAGCCGCCGAAAGTGCCGATGATATAAGCGATAGCCTTAATCGCTGGTATCGGCTGCTAACGGTTGGATCTGACCAGGGCCCGTATGGAAGCGCGATTACCGAATAGGTAATCCAGACCGGTATAAACGGTAACAAAGACGGTCAGGTACATGAGTATTAGAATCAAGTGCAGTTGATCAACAGCGTCCGTAATCAGGTTAACCTGGAAGGCTTTGAGGCTTAGATATGTCAGTATAAAGATAATGGCGGTGATCTGCAGGGCGGTTTTGCTCTTAGCCTGCTTGCTGGTGGCCATGGGCATTTTGTAGTATTCCAGCAGGAAGCGCATCACAGTAATAATCACGTCCCGCAGGACAATAGTGGCCACCATCCAGAAATAGATTACGTCCATGGTCACAAAACTGATGAAGGCCGACAGCACCAGCACTTTATCGGCCAAGGGATCGAGGATCTTACCCATGGTGGTTTCCACCTGGTAGCGGCGAGCCAGGCGACCGTCCCAAATATCGGTGAGCCCGGCCAGGATGAATATCAGCAATGCCCCGGCATAACCGTAACCGTCGCCCCAGAATAGGAAATAGATGAATACCGGTGTCAGTACAATTCGCGAGCCGGTCAATATATTAGGCAGGAGCGTTTTCACAGGTCAACTCGGGCGGTGAAGGCGCTGGCCAGCGTGGCCTCATTAGTGAATTCCAGGTTGGTGCCCATGGGGATGCCCCGCGCCAGACGGGTAATTTTCAACGGCAGACCTTGCACCTGCTGGGCGATAAACAGCGCGGTGGTGTCCCCTTCCATACTGGGATGGGTGGCAATGATCATCTCTTTTACATCGGCCAGCCGTTCGATCAGGTCAGAGATATGCAGATCGTCCGGAGTGATTCCGTCCAGGGGTGAAATCACCCCGCCCAGTACATGGTAAAGCCCCTTGTATTCCCCCATGCGTTCGAATATTAATACATCCAAGACGCGTTCAACCACGCAGATGGTTGCGCTGTCCCGGCGGGTATCACTGCAAATGGCGCACAATTCACCTTCGGCGATATGGTGGCAGCGCCGGCACTCCCGCACGTTGGCCTTCAGGCTCAGCAGGGCTTCGGCCAGTTCCTCCACCGACTCCCGGGAGGTATCCAGCAGGTGGAAAGCCAGACGCTGGGCTGTCTTCTTCCCGATACCCGGGAATCTGGACAGTTCGGTTACGATGCGGTTCAATGAGGGGGGCAAGCCGTTCATTCAGATTCCCGGGAGGTTTAGTCCTCCCAGCATACCGCCGGTCAGGCTATTCATTTTAGTTTGCGATTCCTCCCTCGATTTCTTCAGGGCCTGGCCCACAGCGGCCACGATAAGGTCCTCCAGCAGCTCCAGGTCTTCCCGCTGTAGCGATTCGTCCAACCTGATGGTGAGCAGTTCCTGTTGCCCGTTGACCATGGCGGTGACCAGGCCCCCGCCGGCCCGGCCCTCAATGCGCAACGCAGCCAATTCGGATTGCAATTCCTCGATTTTTTCCTGCACCTGCTTGGCCTGCTGCAGCATACCAGACATGGCGCTTAACTTTGGAAAAAGGACCATGGTTAATATTCCTCTCCCTTAAATGTCTCAATTAGTTCATCGAATACTTCCGATCGGGCAGTCGATTTTCTATTGGTCTGTACGCCACTGCCCTGGCTTTCCGGAATAGTTGGCAACACAGCAATTCGCCAACTGGTGATATGAAGGATGGCCGCTTCGACCAGGTGTCGTTTGTCCATAAACATCTTAAGCTGCAATGATCGGCTGGCAGGCAGATGAACGGTCAGCCGGTTGCCGGTCAGGTCGGCCAGTTCCACCTCGGCCAGCATCGAAGCCATTTGCCGGCTTTTTACCTCCACGGCATTTACGATTTCCTCCCAGTGCTCCCGGACACCGTCGATAGCGTTGGTGGGGAGCTCGGCAGCCACCGCCGGCGCCTCACTCCGCGCAGCTGGTAAATCAGCCGCTCCCTTATCAGGTTCTACGCTGCGGTTGAATTTCCTTTCAACGGGGCCGGTGGTGGCCGGCGCTGTGGCCGGTGGGCTCTCCTTGGCCTCCGCCGGGGCTGTTTCCATCGATAATTCGGACCGGGCCGCCGGCTTTGGAGCAGGCTTAGAAGCGGTTGCCGCCGGCGGCGGGGGTGTAGTAGCGCCCACCGGTTTATTATCGCCCAGGCTCAGGAGCACCTCCTGAATCGATACCACCCGGTCGTGCTCCGCCATCTTAAGTAACTGGTGCTCCATCAGGATTCGGGGCTGTTGGGCGTATCGCAGACGGCCCTCCAGCTCCAGCCCCAACTGCAGCAGTGTGATCAGGTCGGCCGAGGTAAGATCGTCCGCCGGCGGCACCAGGCTCCCCTTCGAGGTGAGCTTGGCATCCCCGGTTTCCAAGGTCAGCAGCGCGTCCCGCAGGTATTGATTGAACCCCTGGCACACTTCTCTAATGTCATATCCGCCCTCGAACAATACCGCCACCTGCGCCAATACTCCCCGGTGGTCATGCTGGGCGATACAATCCAGCAGCTTGGCAAAAAAACCATCGTCAATTAAGCCCAGAATCGCCGCCACCGCCGCCTCATCAATGTTATCGGGCTGGTAGGCGATGACCTGGTCCAGCAGGCTCAGGCCATCCCGAACGCTGCCATCGGCCTTTTGCACCAGGGTCTGTAGAGCAGTTCCCTCGAAAGTGATCCCTTCCCGCTCCAAAATCCCCCCTAAGTAATCAGCCAGCTCCGACGTGGCTACCCGCTTGAAGTCGAAGCGCTGCGTGCGGCTGAGGATTGTAGCCGGCACCTTCAGCGGATCGGTGGTGGCTAAGATAAACTTGATGTGCTCCGGCGGTTCTTCCAGCGTTTTTAACAGGGCGTTAAATGCCTGGGGGGTCAGCATGTGCACTTCATCGATGATGTAAATACGATACTTGCCCGTGGTGGGCGGATATTTTACCGCCTCACGCAGTTCCCGAATTTCATCGATGCCCCGGTTGGACGCGCCGTCGATCTCCAACACGTCCAGGTTATTGCCGCGAGTGATTTCGACGCATATCCGGCACTGATTGCACGGCTCCAACTCGTCAGGCTGGAGGCAGTTCAGCGCCTTGGCCAATAGCCGGGCGGTGGTGGTCTTCCCTACACCCCTGGGACCGGTGAACAGGTAGGCATGGGCCACCCGGTCCTTCCGCAGGGCGTTCTTTAGGGTATGGGTAACATGCTCCTGGCCGATCAGCTCTTTAAATAGCTGCGGCCGGTACTTTAAGGCCAGCACCCGGTAGGTCATGCCAGGGCGCTCCCGGTTGCCGGCCGGCGGCCGCGATACCCAATCGCCTCGGTTAATCGATTACGATTTGAGATGGCCGTTACCACGAGGATCACCCGTGGCACCAAGTAACCTGCATAGCGCCCTCCCAGCCGATTGTCGGCCGGGCAGGAAACAGCAGGTTTTGGCGGCAGTATTATTACTGGATTTGAATCCCGAGCCATGATGTACGAACTGATCACCGGGAACGTGGAGTTGAAGGGAATCGAACCCTCGACCTCAGCGTTGCGAACGCTGCGCTCTCCCAACTGAGCTACAACCCCATTGCCGTGGGCCTGCGCCGGTAAATTAAATTGGTGGTGATCAGATTGCAAGGCGGTTGGCATCCTCCGTGAATAGCTGTGAGTCAGGATTCCTGGCCGGCGCCAGAGGATTCCGGCTTTTCCTGGTCCATTGCCTCCAGGCGCTTTTCGTACTCGCTCATTTCCGACGAGTCCAGACCATCAGTTTCGGGCTCCGCTTCCGGCTCCTCCCCCTGCTCCATGAGCGATTTAAGCCGCCCAAAATCCTCTTTCGACTGGTCGACCATCTCAGTGAATAGAGTGCCCACTTCGGCGTTGAACTCCTGGATGGTGGTTTCCAAGCGGCTGATCAGCTCTTCGAAGGCAATCTGTCCGTACTGGTCCAGGATTGGTGCAGTGAGTTTGATCAATTTCTTCTGGATTAGCTCCCGGTTATTCGACTGGCGGAACAGTTCTTCCTCCTGGGTGAAATCCTTACCGCCCCGTCCTTTGCCCTTGGCATCGGAGCCTTTGTCGCCAACCTTTTTGCGTCGGGAGATTGCGCGCTGAGCCATCATGATCCTCCGAATTATCTATTTATTCTTGGTGGCGGATAAGGTTCCGTAAGCCGCCACAGCGCTGCCGATGCCCATCAGAGGTACCGACAGGTAGGCCCAGGAATGCCCGCCCGTGCGCACCGCCAGATAGACCCCCAGAACCATGCCCAGGGCAAACCCCAGCAGGGTCAAACCAAAAACGATAGTGGCGAAGCCTTTGAATGACATAATCAGTTAAACGTTAGGATAGTATAGGTTGATATTTTCTTCCGAACCTCGGGAGAGATGGCCACTGTATGAACCTCTGCCCGCCGCACCCGGCCCCAGTGCATCGTCAATTTTGAAACAGCCAGACCCGCCAATCCGCCCCGAAACACATTGCTCCAGCGGTTATCGAAGCCGCTCACGCCCAGCAGCCAGTTCAACCCAGCTGCGGACGCCATCCCGGCGGCGGTGGTCACGGCAGCCACCCGTACGTCCTTGATAATTTCGGGCTGTGGCAGATCACGATACCGTAGGTGTGTCACTCCATCCAGCGGCACCAGGTTCACCCGGCCCCACCGGCCCTGCAATTGAAAATACTGCCCCTCAAACCGTTGGTAACGGCCCCGGACTTTACCTTCTTCTTCCCGATAGATCACCATCTTGACCCCCAGCGGCAGCCGTTGCATGGCGGCCACCGTCTCCTCGAATGCCGGCTGGCCGCTCAGCTCCACCAGCACCAGCGAATCTATGGGCCCCGCCAGGTCAATGGCCAGCCCCAGATCATAGAACTCCCGGGAGCTATAGCGGCGGGTCCGCCAACCGCTCCTGGTCCGGATAACGGCCTTGAACCCATTCCCACTGGCCTGAAACTGGGCGTTAATAAAATCAGGCACATCGGCAAACAGCCGGTAATACTGCTGCTCCGGAATGTCGATAGTGGTGCCTACGAACTTGCTCACCACCGGGATCTCGCCCGACGGCATCTGCCGGCCCGGCAGCCATCCCACCAGTAATGATAAGCTAAGCAGCGTCGATAAGCCGGTAAATCTCCTCATCATCGGGGAATCGCCCCTGGGCTTTTTTTGAAAATACCAGTTGGCCGTCGATGGAAAATTCGTATACGCCCCCTTTTCCCTCTATCAGCGTAAATGACTCTAACCGGTCACCATAGCGCTGCTTGACCTGTGCCGCCAGACTGGCGGCTTGTGGTTGGTAGTTTCACTGTACGCAGTATTCTAGCTCGATTTTCATGAGTCCCCTCTTCAAAAATTAAATGCCGCCGCCTTCGCTACCCTGGCTAGAAGCTGAAGGCGGTTTCCACGCTTAGCAATCGTATCTCCTCATCGCCCCGGTAAGAGACCTGCAAGTTGTAGATCATACTGACCCCCGGCGCCACTTGATAGCCGATCCGATAGCCCCAGGTGGTGTTGTTGCTGGGATTCTTGAAGTCCAGGGGGTTATCATCGTTGGTCCGGATGTAAAATGCCCGCGCCTCGGTGAGCTTGGGAATAAAGTCTGTGTTTGCCGATAGACTGGCGATAAAGCTGTTGCTCTCAGGGGCGTTGCTGTCCGCTGTTGTGGGCACCAGATTCTGGTAGGCGGCGCTGAAAGTGACTATATTGAACAGGTTGGCAGCCGCGCCCCCGTAAAAGCCCGTCATACCGTAGGGGTTGTTGATTATCGCCTGGTCCTTGGTCTTGACCCCCATGGAATCCTGCCCCGAGCTTGTAGTGTACGACCGGAATTGGGCCCGCTCGAAATCGTAGGTGGTGTTGAAGAACCCGGGCTGGAAGAGCGCCGACGTCTTACGGTACTCGAAGGTCAGGGTCAAGAACTTGAAGAGCTGCGCCCGTAAGCCGGGACCGATCAGCCCGTTGCCCGAATTTGCCGAAATGGTACTGCCATCCTCCAGCACCACGGTCGTCAGGGAATCGGCGTAGTTCAGTACGCCGTATTCAGTGTACAGCACCAGGTTGAACATCTTGCGGGAGATGACGGGATAGCTCAGGTCGATGCTCATGCCGGAGATGGACCGTTCCTCAACATCCTTATTGAACGGGTCGGGCCGGTATTGAATGCCATCGAGGTCATTGTTGGGCCGGTTGATGGGATCGTTGGTATTGTCAGTCCAGCCATCCCCATCGATGTCGAATTCGTTTAAACTGTCCGTATCGGCCCACCCGTCGCGGTCGGTATCCAACCAGTAATCTGCATTATCAGGGAAATCGTCAACCAAGTCAGGCCGGCCGTCCCCGTCCTTGTCTTTTAGGCCGCCATACTGGTTGAGGTCGGCCACCCAGTTCACGCCAATCGTGAGCGGGAAGGCCTGGGCCACTCGATAAGTTCCGCGCACACCCACCAGGCCGCCCAATTCCTTGAGGTTGGCGGTAAAGGCCTTCAAGGTCATGTTCTGCCCTATACGGCCACCTATTTCAAAGCCCACCCGGCGCACCTGGGGATACTCGGTCACGTTGGAGTAGCCGCTCATCAGGGCCCCGAAGCCGTATTGCACCGAAGGCATGGCGCCGATGCGCAGGAAGAAGGGGTCCTGTTCCTTGGCATAGCGCAAGTAGTATAGTTTGTCCAGGTAATCGGAGGCCTCGTCCCATTCGTCCTTGCGGAACTTGCCTTCCGCATCCATGTATACCACCAGGTCCAGGCCAATACCGACCTTGCCAAAGGCGAATTCCGGCCGCAGAGCGACCTGGTAAAAGACATCGCCGTCGATAGTCACCGATCCCAAGCCCAGACCAATGCCGGTACCGCTCCGTTGGGCCTCTTCTGGTTCTTCAGCGGCTTCTTCCGCGTCGGGGTCGTCCGGCGGTGCGACTGCCGCACCCACGGCTGATGCTGCGGGATCTACGGCCTCTCCGGTTTCGGGGGCCGCCTCACCTTCCTGCGGCTCACCTTCTGGCTCAGCCTCCGGTTCCGGCGGACCTTCCTGGAGTTCATCCGGATCGGACGGCATCTCATCCGGTGAGATGGGGATCGGCGGCGAAAGCTGACCAGCCGCGGTGGAAATAATCATGGTATTAACCGTTAAATTTTGGGTCAAGCCGCTGATGACGTTCAAAATCTCAACAACCCCCTCAACGCCATAGGCCCGGTCGATACCGGCGGTGGCATCGTGAATCAGCCAGAAATCGGTCCCTTTTACCGATGCTACCGACACCGGGGTCTCCACCCGGAAGTCCTTGATGGGCTGCGGCAACAAAGAGCGCAGGGTGCCGTAGTCCAGCATTATGGAGCGGGTGTTCGCGGTTTCCACAATCTGAAATTCGCTGTTGGGCTTGATCTTGAGCAGGGTCTTGTCATCAATGAACAGTAACGACACGAAACTACCGTCACCCACCCGCAGGGCATCCCCTGAAACCAGCGGCATGGTCGCCCGGACATCGGTGTCGAAGCCGGCGTCAGCCAGATGGCGCACTTTCACGTCACCGACGGATTTCAACACCCGGGCCACCGGATCCTGTTGGGCCCACCCGGCGGTGGCAGCTAATGTAATCAGGAGCACGGCCACCAGCGCTAGACTGTGTTTAGCGCTGGATAGTGTATATGTCCTGCGTGCTCTCATCGCTTCCTCGGTTACGGGTTGTGGTTTAACTTAAATATCCCACCGGAAATATAGGGTTAAATATACCCCTTCCATCCGTCCGGGGGAATGGCTTCATTTAGCAGTCGGATACCTGTCCAGTACCGCCGTTTCCCGCCCTCACGGTTCAATGTCAGTACATCGCGTTCGGCCAGCTTCCGACCAAACATCTGGTGGCTGATACTCCGTTCTCCCTCACGCTCCGCCCAGTAGCGGTAGGCTGCGAAGAGGTCGCCCGATGATTCCTTGAAGTCGATCCCCAGCTCGCAGCATTCCGCGATGAACGCTCCGACCGCATCCGATTCACTTTGGTATTGGGCCGTAGCCGCGATCACCCCGTCCGGCTCGGCGAGGCCTCCTTCGTACCATTGGAGCATCCCTTGGACCGCCCACGCCATGATGCCGGCCATCTCGGCCTTGAACATCGCGTCGACCTCCCGTCGTGGTTTCGGATCGGCGATTCTCACACTGAATGGAACGAGTCGGATGCGATCCCATATTGCGGGGTCGGGGCCCCGGATCGCCGGCTTGTGATTCGTAGACAACCACAGCTTGCACTCGGGTTGAAACTCGAACAGCTCGGCGTACATGAAGCGTGCCTTGATCGTGTCACCGCCGGTGATCTGTTTAACAAGCGATTCATCAAGCCTTGCGTGCTCGCCTGCCTCGGCCACGGTGACGAATCGTTTCCCTTTGAGCGCTGCGATGTCCGATGGAATGGTGTCCCACCGTTTGAGCATGAGTGTTTCGGATCGTAAGCCGCCGGCATAGTCTCCCATCATCTTCGCGATAGTCTCGACGAACGTGGTCTTTCCGTTTCGACCAGATCCATAGGGTACGAACATGCAGCGTTCATCGATGTGCCCGGTCAATGAGTATCCCACGGCCCTCTGTAGAAACGCGACAAGGTCTTCGTTGCCGCCCATGGCGTGATCTAGGAAACCAAGCCAGTTTAGACAAGTCCTGTGAGGGTCGTAGTCGACGTTCGCAATCGCCATGAGGTAGTCTTCGCGTCGGTGTTTCCGCAGCGTTCCGTTCTTCTCCATCGTTCCATTCTTGAAATTGACGAGGGAAGGATCACAATCGAAGTCGGCGATGTCGATCGCAAGCATCGGTTCCGCCTCGCCGATCATCGCGTTTAGCCTCGGTGCCGATTCGGATAGCATTGCCCACTTGAATGACTTCTCTCGTTTCTCGTTATCCAGAGTGAGTGCTTCGCGGAATATCGCCTGTGCCGTTTGCTGTCCGCAGCGCTTCACGATCCGCATCATGTCGCGTCGCCAGACTTTGCCGGTGT
>JACZSB010000392.1 GCA_022574435.1 Fidelibacterota bacterium | reverse complement strand
CTGGGCCGATACCCCGCTTAGGACCAGGATCAGCTTTGGAAAAGCCACCTTAAAAGTTCGGTGGGCTTTATGCTCGTATTTTGCGCCATATTGCCCAGCGACCAGTCTTGGCTGGTTGGATATTGAGAATTTTTCCCATGCATGATATGTGGAAAATTAGAAAGTCGGTATCAACGATCCAGATTATATCATTACAATTTTGCCTTGGATGAGTCCCGTAGTGATTTTAACCTTGTGCATGGACAGCGACGCCATCACAGTTTTTCACGGCCTGGAATGTTTCTTCATAAATGATAGTTAGGCCGGGAAGACCATTTAATGCCATCGACAGTTCCATTTAGAGTAGTTCTTACTAGCAATGGGGTCTCTCGGAAATTTTTCACCTTATTACAAGGTAAGGACGGCTCTCTATATATTCACCCGAATCGTGAAAACGGAAAGCCATGGAAAACTCCTCGTATTGAAAATGACGAGTCAGGGCTAAAGCTTGATTTCAATAATCCAAATATTCCTAGCTTTGAACTTCACAAAATTAGCTTCCACCCTTCGGGATATATTCATCTCACGAATAAGCGTGGTGAACGCTATCGAGATGGAATTAGAGGACCAACTTTTGAAGAAATGGATGATCTCTATCTGTTTTGCATCATAGTTCCTAGCAAACTTGATGAAATGCCGATCTTCGAAGAAGATAAAATGTGCATGTTACTAAACTTAGTAGTCCCGAATAACATAGGTCCTTTCTTTATCACTCTGGCCCTTTTAAAAGGACAATTGGACCCAGAAGAACCTGATGACTCACGAATTGCTAGGTTCATACTTCCTCTTAACAGTGGATACAAACTAACATTTGTATTGAGATCGGTGAGACAGAGAGATCAAAACACAACAGCAAATTGGCCTCCGTTTCCTTTCTTTCTGTTGAGAACGGCGGCCTAACAAGCGGGTCGAGTTGACGCTTTACGCTTCGCTTCGCTATGCTACAAGCGCAACTTACCCTAGACGTTAGGTCGATAACTTCCTGACGATCTGCAGATAATCGTCTACCGTTACTTCCCCCGCCCGCAAATCCGCCAGCCCCAGCTCTTCCAGCAGTTCCCCAGCTTCCAGCGCCTTCAACGCATTGGACAGCTTCTTACGCCGCTGACCAAAAGCAGCCCGCACCACGGTGGCAAATAGTTGTTCGTCGGCAATCGTTGGCTCCGGTCCATGGGGCACCAGCCGCACCAGGGCCGATTCCACCTGGGGCTCCGGCCGGAAAACCGTCGGTGGCAGGATGAACAGTCGCTCCACGGTGCAATAAGCCTGCAACATCACCGACAGCCGCCCGTACTCCCGCCCACCGGGGCCGGCCGCCATGCGCTCAGCCACCTCCCGCTGGATGATGAAGTACCCGTCGCGCCATTTTTGCCGCTGGTCAAGCAACCGGAAGAGGATCTTGGAAGCGATATAGTAGGGCAGGCTGCCATATACGCGGCTGCCATTGGGCAGTAATGGCCCTAAGTCCGCCGCCAGCACATCCCCCTCAATGATGGTCACATTGGCCGGCGCTTCCTCACGCAGGTTCGCCACCAGCAGGGGATCGATGTCGATGGCTGTCACCGCGGCGCAGCGCTCGGCCAGGGGAAAGGTCAGCTCGCCGTGCCCGGGGCCGATCTCCAGGAAATGGTCCTCCGGCCGGGGATCGATGGACGTAATGATCTTGCGGATGTAATTGGGATCGGCCAGGAAGTTCTGGCCCCAGCGCTTGCGGGCCGGGGGACGGTCGCGATTATGGGCAGTCATCCAGACCGAATTTACGCTGCCGCATCAGTCGGGATAGTTTTCAGGGCGGGAAACAGCTCCAACGCATTGGCCGTGGTGATTTCAGCCACCTCCTCCACGGTCATGTCAAGGATTTCGGCAATCCGCCGGGCCACATGGCGCACGTAAGCCGGCTCGTTGGTGCGGCCCCGCTTGGGCACCGGCGCCAGGTAGGGAGAGTCGGTCTCCACCATCACCTTATCCAGCCCTACCGCCTGCAGGACGGCAGCGTTGGTGCTTTTGGGGAAGGTAACCGTGCCGGTAAAGGAGATGTGCAAGCCGAAGTTCAGCACCTCCCGGGCGAATTGGGGCGTCGAGGAGAAACAGTGCACCACCCCGTTGGTATGTCCCACATCCCGTAGCAGCCGCATCAGGGCATCGTCGGCGTTGCGGTTGTGCACGATAACCGGCAGGTCCAGGTCGGCCGCCAGCTCCAGATGGCCACGGAACAGGTGCTCCTGGGCCTCCCGGGGACTTAGGTCGCGATAGAAATCGAGGCCGGTCTCACCGATGGCCACCACTTTATCGTCGGCCGCCAAGCCCGCCAGCTCGGCCAGCACATTCGCCGGGGCCTGCGCCACATCGTGGGGATGCACCCCCACCGTCGCCCAGACCTGGGTATACTGCTCAGCCAGCGCCACGGCCTGCCCAGATGTCTTCAGGTCCAGCCCCGGGACGATAATCGCTCCCACACCGGCGTCGGACGCCCGCTTGAACAGATCGTCCAGGCGGCCATCGTAATCCTTATAGAACAGGTGAGCGTGGGTGTCGATCAGCATTCGGGGAAGTTAGATAGGAGAGGATTGAACCACAATGACACAAAGAGGAAGGACAAGAATCGATAATAAAAGGATCGATCGCCAAGACACGAAAAATCGGCTCGCCCCCTCGATTTTAAGAGAGGGGGCATCGCGCCAGCGAAGGGGGTGAGTTTTCTCAGGTGAGCGTGGGGTCGATGAACATAAATCGTCGACGGGGTAAAGTGCTTACCCGATCTTCATTCCAGGCTGCACCTCGGCGCCATCCACCGTCGCCAGCACCAGTCTGC
>JACZSB010000391.1 GCA_022574435.1 Fidelibacterota bacterium | reverse complement strand
CGGGCAGGAGACCTATCCCGGCGGAAGCGTGTATAGTGCAACTAAATTCGCGGTGCGGGCCATCAGCCGGGGACTGAAAATGGACCTGTTGGGCACGCCGGTGCGCGTCACCTCCATCGACCCGGGCATGGTGGAAACCGAGTTCAGCCTGGTGCGCCTATACGGCGACCAAGTTCGCGCCCAGGCGGTCTACAAAGGCATGACCCCCCTGCAAGCGGAGGATATCGCCGATACGGTGCTGTTTGCCGCCACCAGGCCGCCGCATGTTAACATTTCGGAGATGCTCGTATTATCCACCGATCAGGCCGCGGCCCGGATGGTACATCGGCAGACAGTGGGCAGTGATTAGAACCTGGATCGTTAGGCGGTATTACCTATGAAGTTACGCGACCAAATAGTAATGGTGACCGGCACCAATGGGGCGGTGGGCTCCGAGCTGGTGGAACATTTAAAGGAGCGCGCCCACCATGTGGTGGCGGTGGTGCGGGGATCTTCCGTGGTCTGGCGAGACTTGGGTCAGGGTCACAGCGAAGTCAGTGGGGACCTGAGCGACGTTCACATTGTAGCCAAAATAGTGTCCGCCTTAAAAAGCAGTGTAGAGACCTGCCACGCGGTGGTGAATGTAATCGGCGGGTTCTCCCTGGATGGGCCGGTGGAAAGCTTGGAGACCGAAGATTGGGATCACCTGTGGGCCCTGAACTTCAAGACCTGCCTGTACACCTGTCAGGCCTTGATCCCTATTTTCAAGGCCCAGGGCTTCGGGCGGATAATCAATTTCGGCTCCCAGGCCGGCGACCGGGGGATGGCCGGGGCCGCCCCCTATGCAGTTAGTAAGTCGGCGGTGCATGCGCTGACCAGGACGTTGGCGGTGGAAGGTGGCGGCGTGGTGACAGCCAACCTGATCATCCCCAGCATTATCGACACTCCCGCCAACCGGGAGGCAATGCCTGAAGCCGATTTTGCCCGCTGGACCACTCCGGCGTCCATTGCGGAGCGAGTGGCCCATATTTTGGATGAAGTGGAACAGCCGCCCAACGGTGAGAGTTTTCCGGTCTAGGGCCGGGGCCGGCAGGTATCCGTGACCACCAATGGCGGCGAGGGCGGGAAACGCCTGGTCCTTTTTGATGTGGACGGTACCTTGCTTACCCCTGGACCGGTAGCGCGACGAGCATTGGGAGAGGCTTTGTCTACCTATCTGGGCCTGCCGGTGGAGCTGAGTTTCTACGAGGTGGCCGGCTTTACCGATCCCACTATTATCCAGAATGCATTGGCGCGTTATGGTGACCTGCAGCCGGTCAAATCGGCGGCGGTGGAAGAGATCCTGGGGAACTACCTGGCTATGCTGGGGGAGCGGCTGCCCAAGTCTGATGCCGTGCAACTCTTTCCAGGTGCTAAAGAGCTGGTCATGGCCTGCCGGGACGAGGGTTGGACGGTTGCATTACTCACCGGAAACGTGAAGCCGGCAGCCCGGCTGAAGCTGGACCGTACCGGGTTGTGGTCGCTGTTCGCGTTCGGAGTGTTCGGCAATGACGGCAACAGCCGGGAGGACCTGCCTTGGCTGGCCAGGGAGAAGGCCTTTGAGGTGCTCTCGGTTACGTTTAGTACCGGCAATATAATTCTGGTGGGGGATACACCCAACGACGCGCGTATCGCCCGGCTTGACAGTATCCGCAGCCTGATTGTCTGCCGGCGGGAGGAGCCCGAGTGGCGGGCGGCAATTATGGCTGAGAGTCCCACCTGGCTGGTAGATGATTTCGAAAATGTACCGGCCCTGATGCAACTGATGAAAGGATAGCTCTGATGAATTACTTTTCTGTATTGATTTTCCTGCACATAGTTTCCATGGCTCTGTTCACCGGCTCGTGGGCAGCGCTTTTAGTCATGTGGCGGCGGGCAGGGCAGATGCCACCCGGCCCGGTGGAGCCGCTGGTGGCCGCCATGGTAACTGTCGCCCGTTTCTCCAGCATAGTGGCCGGCTCACTGGTGCTCCTGGTGGGGCTGCTGATGATACTGGTCCAGCCGCAAGTGCTGGCGCTGGGGGGCCGGTTCCATGCCAAACTGTTTCTCGGGGTGCTGGCCATCGGGCTCAGCCACATGGTCACGGGACGATTAAGAAAATTGTATAATACAATAAAATCAGACGCCGCCGCCAAGCTTGAAGATAGAGCCTTCACACGGTTGGGGGGATTGGTGATGCTGCTGATGACAGTGGTGATCTACCTGGGAGTCAGCCTGAATCACGGTTGAGCGATGATACCGTTCACTAAGGCCCAGGCTAACGGCAACGACTTCATTATATTTGATGCTCAGAACTGCCCGGAAGCCATCCGCGACCCGCAATTCATTCAGCGGGTTTGTGACCGGCATACGGGGGTGGGCGCCGACGGGGTGCTCATCCTTTCGCTAACCGCCGGGGAAGATGAAGATTTCCTGCTGGATTACTATAACTCCGATGGCAGTTGGGAAACCCTGTGTGCCAACGGCAGCCGCTGTGCCGTGCGGTATTATGCTAGGCAGAGAGGCGCTGGAGAAGCCTTTGTCCTGCGCACCGGAGCCGGGCGGCACCGGGTCCAACTGTTGACTGGGGGAGACGTAAGGCTGCAGATCCTGCCACCTTCCCACGTAGGCGGGACTGTTGAAGTCGCTGGGATCAGCGGCCGGCAGGTGGATTCTGGAGCGCCCCACTTTTGTGCGCCGGTGGAACGGCTATCGGCCGAGCTGATAATTGAGAAAGGCCCCCCCATCCGTCACCACCCGCAGTTTCAGCCCCGGGGGGTGAACGTGAACCTCTATGAGCGGGTCGACCGCCACACCCTGTGGGTACGTACCTACGAAAAAGGGGTAGAGGCAGCGGTGCTCT
>JACZSB010000390.1 GCA_022574435.1 Fidelibacterota bacterium | reverse complement strand
TGAACGGAGCACAAGCCCCGTTCCGCCGTTCCAGTCCGCCCTCTCTAAGCTCCAGGCGGTATAAAGCGACAGTTCAGGAGCCGTAGTGCCCGTGAGATCGATGGGATTCGAATCCAGGTACTGCAGCCAGCTGTCATTGTAGCCGGTCTCCTGCCCGTTAAAGTCACCGCAATACCAGACCGCGGTACCCGTCGTATGGCTACCAAACTCGTCCATATGCCACTTGGGGCCTTGCTTCGTGGCGACTTCCAGAGCATCATCGGGATCCCCTTCGTCCACCTTGATCTCTAGTATCAGGTTGGCCACCTGATAGGGAATCCCATCAGTACTCTCCTTGGCTACCCCGACCTTGATCTGGAGGACTTCTTCCCGCCCAGTTCCTACTGCCGGTTCCGGCGCCCATGCTGAATTGTCGGGATGGTCTGTCCCGACCTCGTTCCACATCCAGTCGTTGCCGTCGCCCGACAGGTCGACTAGATCGAAGGAGTTGAAATCACCAACCGCATCGAAGGTCACGTGCCAGGTATCGAAGATATCCCCGCCACCGGGTACTAAATCAATAGTTGCGCCGGTCTTATCACTGGCTACCATTGGGGGTTCCTGATGATTCTTGAACATCTGCCGCAACTTGGCAGATCTGATCAACTGCGCTTCGGACAAATTGGGCCGATTGGCATCCAACTTGACTTTTACGCCCTTATTCGTACGATTTACCGGCTGATCGCTCATATCTCGCGCAAATAGGAAACCAGCGGAGAATACCAATCCCACCAGCATTAAAACAGTAGCCTTCACTTTCATCACATTCCTCCTGTGGTAATCCACATCAACTGTTAACACATAACTTGCTTCCGACCCCTCCCCGCTCAACAAGAGGAATGGGGTCCTGGAGCGGTAGAAAATCTTTAAAGTTCTACTTCAGAACCAACATCTTTCTTGTGATCACCTGGTTCGGTGCAACCAGTCGGTAGAAATACACCCCCGAGGCCAGCTCCTGGGCATTGAAGTGCACCTCGTGCCGGCCGGCAGTTACATGGCCATTAACCAATGTGGCCACCCGTTGGCCCAACAGGTTGTATAGATCGATACGAACCTCGCTGGCCACCGGCACATCGTAGCTGATCCTGGTAACCGGGTTAAAGGGGTTTGGATAGTTCTGGCTCAGAGCATACCCTGCCGGCAACGATCTGCCGCCCGGCTCGTTGGCAACCGTGCCACCCCAGGTTGTAAGATAGATATTATCCACACTCCAGGTCGCAAACCCACCATCGTTATTGGGATTTCTCCACCAGAAACGGAACTGCACCGAGGTCTGTCCGGTCAACTCACTGGTCAGATCGTATAACATAAATTCACCGCTGCTGGCAATGCTCGTCGCTTCGCCCTGCATATCCGACCGGTGATAGACCTTATTCCAGGTTGTACCGCCATCGGTGGTATAATCCACAAAGGCGTAAATCGGGAAGTTAAACTCTCCATCGGTGCCACTGATGCCGTCATCCCACTCCAGGGCATAGGCGTCGTCTGTGCCGGTAATGGTATAGACCGGTGACAATAACACCTCATTCTGCGGTTGGGCGTAGGCGCTGTCCGACAGCGTCGAGTGCGCGATATCACCGAATAGGGTATCACCTCTAACGCCCCTCATGTGTCGCACAAGGGCAAAGGGATCTCTACTGATGGGCGGCCCATTTCCCTCTTCATATGTTACTGAAGGATCTACGATCCATGTGCTGATATAATCATCACGGGCATCGCCAAATGTGCCGTTAGAGCTGTCGATCACGGTCCAGCCGCCAGTGCTAGCGGCTGCCGGGAACCAGGCTCCTGAAACAATTTGATTTCCCGTCGATTCAAACGTTGGGAAGTTGGTGAAATTGGTATCCTGGAAAGTCTCAAAGTTGAGATAATCCCCAGGTCCTGGGTAAACGAAAAAGGCGGTACCGACTTCGTCGTTAAATGTCGCTTCATCACCAACAACGTTTACTTTTAGTTTCAGACTGAAGTCACCCCGGCTCCCCATGACCACCCAGCTGCCGAACTCGATCTCTTCGGTCTTTGTGCCGGGGCCCAGCGGAATGGACGTAAAATCCTCGCTGAAAAGCACGATTCCGTCGCTCCCCACGATGGAGGCGGTCACCGGCATAGGCGGCAGGGCAGAGGTGCCATTGTTCTTCAGAACACCGACAATGGCCAGTGTATCACCCTCATTGACATCGATTTTGTCAATAGGCCATCTTTCGGGGATCACAATGGCGATGTTCAAGGCCTGGCCATCTATTGCCGATTTCGGGATATGGGCCGGGAAATACTGGGCTTCCATCGTCAAGGGTCCAGACCCTGACCAGAAGACGTCCAGGGTAGATGAAGAGGGGTCATAGATCACGTCCGCGCCTATATCGCCCAATCCGTTACCATCCTCGGTGATCCAGCGCATAAGGCTCCAATCCATTTCGGCTGGCCCTTGCCCGGCGTAACTAGTGGCATTCAACAATTGCACCACCACAATATCTCCGCCGCTACCGCCGTTGTAATCGTTGGAGTTGGCCACCATGTAAACAATGTCATTGGCATCATCCACGTCCGCGTTGGCCAGGTAGAGTGCGTCGTCGGTCTTGATATCGATATTAGCGAAGTTATCCACAGTCAAGGCTAAAGCTCTTTTACCATTTTCATCACGCACGGAACCAGTGCCATTCAGGGTACCAAAATCGGTAGGACTAGTGAGGCTCTCCGGGGGCTCCCAGGTCCCGAAAACAACCTCGGGGCCGTTGCGGTCCACGAAAAAGTAGTAACCTCGATTATTGGCGTCGAAAACCAACTCGGGCATGCCCCAGATAGCTTCCAGTTCGTCGAACAACTGCTGC
>JACZSB010000389.1 GCA_022574435.1 Fidelibacterota bacterium | reverse complement strand
AGCGAGACGAGAAGTTTATCCCGTGTAGCTCCTCGTAACGGGAAGTCTCGCCCCGGGCACCCTAAATTGTAAGCGAGACGAGAAGTTTATCCCGTGTAGCTCCTCGTAACGGGAAGTCTCGCCCCGGGCACTCCAACAATGGGAGATATGAGAGCGCACATTTTGCCGGGAGAAGTTTATCCCGCGCAGCTCATCGAGACATTTTCCTGAACAAAAAAGCCCGAAGCGCAGGCCTCGGGCGGTCAAGTTTTGCGGCCAGGCAACCGGGCGGCTACAATGAACTTTGCACCGGCTCCAACAGGATTGACTTGTAACCCATGGTGTGGATCAGGTGGCGGAGATCCTCCAGGGTGATGCGGGCCTTGTCATAGGTCACCTCCAACAGGTCTTTGTAGGGATAATGCCGAACCGACACGATACCACCGAACTCACTCAGGGCCGACTCCACCAAGGCCGGTTGGGCGGTGGGCGTGGGGATCAGCTGGATCGAAACATCCACCATTTCCCGCGGGGTGTAAGTACCCCCCACAATGATCGAGAATACAACCGCAATGAGTAGGATCGCACCGAAATACTTCATTAATCCCCCAATTAACGCCCTGTAATATATAATATCCGTGGTGCGTCTGTCAACCCTTATAGCAAGTAATTACAGTATTTTATGGCCCCACCTAAAGTGATGCATAAAGTAATATTTGTGTTATACGATGCTTATACAATTTATTGTGTATTGCGACTCGACTTATACCCTATGATGTATATCCGCAGCGCTGATCAACTGCCGGAAAATGTTGCCTTCAAACCTATACTTGCTTCTGCTGAGGCCCCTGAACGGCCGCAATGCCCTGCTTTTCATCCACCGCCCATAGTAACAATCCGCCCACAACGAACAGCAATGCCACCACCCAGATGCCGGCGCGCTGCGAATTGAATTGCTGGGTCAGCACCCCCAGCGCCAGCGGCCCCACAAAGGCAGTGGCCTTACCGGAAAAGGCGTAGAAACCGAAAAACTGGCTCTTCATCTCCGGCGGGGTAAAACGGGTCATGAGGGAGCGGCTGGCCGCTTGGTTGGGCCCCGCCATCAAACCGATCAGAATACCCGCGCCCCAAAAAACTGCCTCGCTGGTGGTCACGGCCGCGATCACCGTTGCCAGCACCAGGCCGCCAGTGGCCACCAGGATGGTTTTTTTACCTCCCAACCGGTCATCCATGTACCCCATGAAGAAAGCCCCGATACCGGCAGCCACATTCAGCACTATGCCAAAGATCATGATCTTCTCAAAGCTGAAATCAAAGGTACCAGCGGCGTAAATGCCCCCGAAGGCAAAGATGGTCACCAGGGCGTCATTGTAGACCAGCCGGGCCACCAGGAACCGGAGCAGCTGGCGATAGCGGCGCAGCTCCTTGAAGGTATCGGCCAACTGCCGCCAGGCATCCCGCACCAGAGCGGCTCCCGGCGGGCTGATGCGGTTTTTATCCTCACGCACCCACAGGAAAATGGGTAGACTGAAAACCGCGAACCAGAGCGCTACCAACAGGTTGGTGGCCCGGATGTTCTGGCCCAACTCCTTGGTGAGGCCAAACCAGGGCACTTCCGGGTTGACAAAACCGACCATGGCCAGGGCCATGCAGCCCAGGCCGCCTACGTAGCCCAGGGACCAGCCGTAGCCGGATGTGCGGCCGACACGCCCGGCCGGAGCAATGTCGGGCAGGAAGGCGTTATAGAACACCCCGCCCAGCTCAAAGGCTATGTTGGCTATGACGAACCAGACCAGCGCCTGCATGATCGCTCCGGGCAACACCGTGTACAGTCCGGTGGTGGCCACAACACAAATCGCCGTGGCTAGTGCCAGGTACAGTTTTCGGTGCCCCCCCCGGTCGGCCAGAGCCCCTAAAATAGGCGACAGCAGCGCCACGGTAAGGCCGGTGATGGTCACCGCCCGGGACCACAGCACTGTCCCGGTGATAACATCCGGAGCGATGGCCTTCACAAAGTAGGTGGAATAAACAAACGTAACCACCAGGGTGGTAAAGGCCGAATTGGCGAAATCATACATGGACCAGGCGAATACCGCCCGGTTATTATTGTTGCCTGCTGTGGTCATCATTCCCCCCTTGCGCTATGCCGGTGTATTAAAAAAGCCAGTCCAGCCCCATATAGACCTTGACCCCCGGTCCATCCAGGTCGGGATCACGGGGCCAGCCCAGGTCCAGGGCCAGGATAAATGTGTCGCTGAGCGCTATGCGCAGGCCGGCGCCGACTCCAGCATGCCAACTGTCTGACCCTGGCCCGCTATCTGGCAGATCGCGAGCGTCTGCCTGATCGAAAGTCCGTCCCAGGTCATAAAAGGTGCTGGCAGCCAGGTAGCCCGAGCTGAAAAGCTGCCTGGCCCGGTAGCGCAACTCCCAGTTGCTATAAAATAATTGCCGCCCCACCGCCCGTTGCCACAGCACCCCCCGGATGGTCTTATTGCCCCCCAGGCCGCTTACGGATGTGAAGGAACCGTCGATCCGCGGCACAGTGAAAAAGGGGGCGCCACTGGACATCCAGCGGCCGCTCATCCGGATAGCCATGGTCAAATCCGGGGACAACGGTATATATTGCCGGTGAGTGGCGGTTATTGCCGCGTACTGAAAGTCGTTGCCCAGCTTGTCAGGTACCCAGCGGGCCAACAGTTCCGACCATAATCCCCGTTGGGGCGAGGTCTCGTGGTCCCGGCTGTCCCATACCAGGCCGCCCACAAGGCCGTTCTCCCAGCCGCCATTCACGGCAGCGCCATAATAATCCCAATGCCTGGCCAGCAAGGTCTGGCGGCCCGGAGCATCAGCGTCATAATCGTCATAATCGATGGAATCGACTTGGGTGGTCAGTATCACCAA
>JACZSB010000388.1 GCA_022574435.1 Fidelibacterota bacterium | reverse complement strand
GGCGCACCGGTTTTGTTGTCGCCTAACCGGGACTTTGATTTGAACCGGCCGGGACCCTCCGCGATATGGTGGGGGAGGTGGGAATAGTTGCGGATTTGAGGTAGGTCAGTAGCAGTATCAATGCGGGACGGAGGGGCCGGCAGGCGGTTCAAATAATTCGGGCCGTGGGAATAGATCGCTGGGGATAAGCCGATCCGGGTACCGGGTCGACTACCCTACTTGATCCTTTCCATTTCCAGGTATAGATCTATGCTGGCACCGTTCCAGGCCGTCACGTCCTCAACATACAGCGTCTGGGCGGCGCTCAGGCTGAACAGGCGCGTGCCCAGGGCACAATCCACCAGGGCGCTGGCCCCTATTGCCTGAGCGTTAACCACCTGGGTGCCGCCGGCGCTGGTGCCGATCTTCAGCCCGCCGGTGATGGCGTTGCCGGCCGTTTCCTCTACAATAATGCCGCGGATCCGGTAACCGGCCGGAACCACTTCGGTGAGTGTGGTATCGGCTGTGATGCCTTGCTTCTCGTAGCGGGCCAGGTGGTTTGAGGGCAGGTTCAGCGGGATAGCCCCGTTGACTGATCCGTGCAACCCGTTCCCGCTGGCATCCTGCCACTGGGCCGGAGTGATGCCGTCCGGCCGGTAATCGGCCACACAGCCGGTCTGCACCACCTGGACGGCGTCCAACTGCAAAGCGCCCGCCGTGGTCACCTCGAAGGCCAGGTCGCTGCCGTCGGCCAACACCTCCTGCGTGAAAATGACGCCGTCACCGGAGATAGTGGTGTTCTGCAGGGTGGCGCTGTTGCCGGCGCTGCCAAAGGTGACCTTGGTGGCGCCACCAGAACCGTCCAGGTTGCGATAGGCAAAGGTCACCCGGTAGCGTTTACCGGCCTGGAACACCCCCTGGAACATGGTCTTGGAACCGGAGCCGGTGATGTCCATCTCCAGCACCTTGTCATCCATGTTGGCCACGCCGGTATTGTCCCGGATAATGTAGGTGACACTGGCGCCGCCCGAATCGCTCCAGCTGTTGGGTGGTGTGGAACCGGTGGCTCCGGTCCAATCGTCACCGTTGGTCATGAGATCGGTCTCACTGGCTCCCGTTTCAGCATAATCGACAGGAGCGCCAGAGGCGTATTTTTTGATCTCATCAGCGGCCAGCGCCCGGTTGAAAAACCTGAACCCCCAGGCGTCGCCGTCAAAATCTACGCTGTCCAGGCTACTGCGCCGAAAGATCCTACCCAGGTTAAGATCGTCGTTGATCGCCCCACTGTTCGTTAACTTGCCATCACGGTAGATATAGGCCGTCGCTCCCGAGAAAACCAGGGCATAGCAATGAACATCCCCGTCAATCGCCAGGCTATCACCCAGCCCATCACCGTTGGTATCGGTTTCGAAAGAGAAACCGGAAACCAGGAGACGAATAAACCGGTACGTGTAGATAGTGTTATTGGAGAGAATCGAACCCCCGCTGCGGATACGGGCCATGAACAGCACCGCGGCATGATCCTTATTCAAAATCGACGCGCCGATATTTATACCGGTGGAAGTTGCCGCCAGCGACCTAAAATAGGGCTGGCCGGCCAGGGCATCCCGGTGACTCAGGTTGATATCAAACCTCTTCCCGAGGATATCGCCATCGGCATTCAGAACTACGTTCTTGGAAGCCTGCGCAGATCCATCCTGTTCCGTGCGATCGGCTTTGTTCAACTCGGCTGCGGTGGCGGTCAACCCCGTCAGCAGGTTGAGCTCGGCGGTGGTGGCCGTCAGGCCGTCCAGCACTGTCAGTTCGGTTGACGAAACCCCATTAATGCTGGTTACGTTCGTCAGGGCAATATCATCGCCGTTCTCCCCGCGAAATGCTGCCCAGAGGGGGTCCACCAGGCTATAAACCCAGGTCCGCAAAGCGCGCCACCACCAGCGGCTGACTTTCGGGTCAGCTGTCGGCTTGCTCATTAATGCCATCTCAGTATCCCTTCATTATGATTTGTCATCGGTGGCCGGCGACACTCCCACGGTCACCCCGGCCTGGATAATGTACGGCCGGCAGGCGCTGACCGCGTCCCGTAGCCACACCTGGCGCAGCTCTTCCAGCTGCTGCGGTTTCAGAAAAGTAAATTCGTCCGCTGAAGTACCGTCGATCTTGTAAGTGACGATCCCGCTGTCAGCCATCACCATATTCATGCGGGGCGCGGCGAAATAGAGCACCAGGTAAGCCTCGGCATCTTTTAAGGCCGCCGCCCGGTCCGGGTCGCTGGGGGAACCCAGTTCCGCGTCGTCGTAAGCAGCTGCCCCGACCCATTCCTGCAACCTCAGGGCCGCCGGCCCGAAAAAATTGCCCAGGATAGTATCGTCGAAACTGCCGGGCAGCCCCCCCAGTGCGCGTACATGGGCGCCGTCGGAGATCATTCTTCCCGCCTCCCGGTCCGGCCGCTTTTGCGCCGTCCGCGGACCGGCGAATCCTTTCGGCCGGCGGTGCCCGGATCGGTCTCAGTGGTTTCAGCGGGATTACTCACGCTCACTTTGATCAATGCGCCCGATTGAATCAGGGCCTGGATAAAACCACTGGGGTGCACCCGCAGATAGCCGCCGGAACCGTAGTTGCGGGCAGTGATTATCTCGCCATTGCGGGGCTCGCTGGGATCGCAGAAACCGCGGCCCTCTGCCTCCAGCCTGGCTGCCAACTTGACGGCAATGATTTTTTCGGCCATGTGAAACTCCTTTAATGAACTCGGGACAAAATGACCGGCCGGCGGAGGCTCCTTAAACCACGGGTCACAGGAACCTCTCGCCCGGCGCCGGTCCAGGACATTTAGAAGGATATATCCAATACGCGGGTGGCATCCTTGTCGATCTTGGCAAAGCCCACCATTTCGGATATGGCCGTGCCT
>JACZSB010000055.1 GCA_022574435.1 Fidelibacterota bacterium | reverse complement strand
ATTGAGGATAATCCAGTAGGTGTGGAATGGAATGACCCGGCAGAAACCACTCGACTCCTCGAAATGATGACTGAAAAAAACCTCGCCAAGATCCGAAATGCCCAGAAATTAGAAGGGACATCAATAGGCTTTCTATATCGACGCACGAGGAAAGGTGCCCAGCGGGCAGAGGTGCGATTTGATGGCGTCGCAGGATGTTTGAGAACGCCAGAGGGAGGTTCAAGCCGTCAGACTGTATTGTTGGTCGAAAAGGGTCTTGTTCGATCTCGACTTCTTTCTCCTAGAGAAACATCCAGACTAATGGGAGTGCCAGATACGTTTTTGTTACCGAAGCGATACAACGACTCATATCGAGCCATGGGGGACGGGGTGGCCGTCCCAGTGGTGAGATGGTTGTCAAGCCACCTCCTGATTCCATTTGTGGCAGCTGCACGTAATCGTCTGACAAATCATTCACTGATCGCTGACCGAGCTTCCGGCGAACAATTACAAGAGTTTCGTAACGGCAGTGATGTCAGAGTCCAAAATTGGGAAACCTCCAACGCATGATCAGCGAAAGCGTCATTAAAAGTGCCAATGAGGCTCTCGTCCGGTGGTACGAATCTCGACGACCCGAATCAGATGTTGATCCGCCACAAAACGTGGTGTGCGCCGGTCTGGCGGTCTTAGAGCTTGTTCGTGGCATCTATCCATTGGCTCACGATGACTACATCACGGAAAATAACCAGATCCGTGGAATCGGAGGGTCCTCGATAAGAAAAATACTCGCACGGCACGGAGAGTCTCGCGCTTACCTTCGCGAAGGAGGGCGCACAACCCGGTCTACTGTGCCAGCTGCTCAATCTCTTTTCCCGGCTCTTTAGTAATCCTGGTACCCTTTGCGCCTTTGCGGTTCAATATCTTTTGGTGTCATTGTGGTTTTCTCTCTCACTCCGCCCGCAACGCTTCTGCGCCGCCCACGATGTCCAGAATCTCCTTGGTGATACCGGCCTGGCGGGCGTTGTTGTATTTCAGCTGCAGGTCCTCGATCACCTCACCGGCGTTATTGGTGGCGTTCTCCATGGCGGTCATGCGGGCCGCCTGCTCCGAGGCAAACGATTCCAGCAGATAGCGCCACACTTGGATATTCAAGTGGCGGGGCACCAGGCTGTCCACGACGGCCTCCATGGAGGGCTCGAACAACACCTCGCTGGTGTCCAGCGCCTCGCCCTCCGGCACCACCAACGGCAGCAACCGCTCCCGCTTGATCTCCTGCCGGAGCACATTCACAAATTGATTGAACACTACCCAGACCTGATCCACGGAGCCGTTGACATACCGGGAAACAATTTCACGCCCAAACTCCATGGCGTGGTCGAAGCTGAGCTCCGACCAGAAATCGACGTAGGACGCTGCCACGGCGTAGTCCCGCCGGGTGAAGTGGTCGCGACCCTTCTTGCCGATGCACAGCAGGTCCACATTGTCCCGGCCCAGCTCATCTATTAAGGTCTGGGCCGCCTTGATGATGGTGGAGTTGAACCCGGCCGCCATCCCCCGGTCGGAAGTGACCACCACGATCAGGCTGCGACCGATCTGGCCCCGCACCTGCAGCACCGGCAGCAGTTCCCGGTCGATCTGGGGCAGCAGACTGGCCAATACCTGACGGACGCGGCGGGCGTAAGGCCGGGCGTTGAGCATATTGTTCTGGGCCCGGCGCAACTTGGCGGCGGCCACCATTTTCATGGCCTTGGTCACCTGCTGGATGCTCTTCACCGAGCCGATCCGGCGGCGGATGTCTTTTAAGCTGGCCACCAACTACTCCGGTCAGGTCCCGAAAATTTTTAAAAACGCTTCAGTGTGATCGGTCAATGATTGGGCGGTCTTATCGCTGAGCTCGCCGGTCTGCTCTATGGCGCCCAACTCCTTGCGGGCATTCACCCGCATGTATTCCAGGTATTCCTGCTCAAACTGGCGCACCCGGTCCAACGGCATTTCGTCGATGAAACCGCCCACGGCGGCGAATATCAGCGCTACTTGCTCCTGCACCGGCAACGGTTGGTACTGGTCCTGCTTGAGGATTTCCCGCAGCCGCTCCCCGCGGGTAATCTGATGACGGGTGACCTTATCCAGGTCGGAGCCGAACTTGGCGAAGGCTTCCAGCTCCCGGAACTGGGCCAGCTCCAGTCGCAGGGAGCCGGCCACCTTACGCATGGCCTTCACCTGGGCATTGCCGCCCACCCGCGACACCGAGAGGCCGGGATTGATGGCCGGCCGGATGCCCGAGTTGAACAGGTTGGTCTCCAGGAAAATCTGACCGTCGGTGATTGAAATCACGTTGGTGGGGATGTAGGCCGCCAGGTCGCCCGCCTGGGTCTCGATTATCGGCAGGGCGGTGAGGGAGCCGCCCCCCAGCTCGTCGTTCATTTTGGCCGCCCGTTCCAGCAGCCGGCTGTGGAGGTAGAACACATCGCCCGGATAGGCTTCCCGTCCCGGTGGCCGGCGGAGCAGCAACGACATCTGCCGGTAGGCGGTGGCATGCTTGCTCAGATCATCATAGATTATCAGGGCGTGCATGCCGTTGTCCCGGAAATACTCCCCCAGGGTGGCGCCGGAATAGGGGGCGATGAACTGCAGTGGGGCCGGTTCGGAGGCGCTGGCCGCTACCACCACGGTGTAGTCCATGGCCCCGGCCCGCTCCAGTTCCGCCACGGCCGCAACTACCGTCGAAGCTTTCTGCCCGATAGCCACATAAATACAGTAGACCGGTTGATCGGTCTGATGGGTAGCCTTCTGGTTGATAATGGCATCCAGGGCGATGGCCGTCTTGCCGGTCTGGCGGTCGCCAATGATCAGCTCGCGTTGGCCCCGGCCGATGGGGACCATGCTGTCGATGGCCTTCAACCCCGTCTGCAGCGGTTTCTTTACCGGCTGGCGCGCCAGCACACCGGGGGCTTTCCGCTCGATAGCCTCCATGCTTTCCGGCTTGATCTCCCCCTTGCCGTCAATGGGCTTTCCCAGAGGATTTATCACCCGCCCCAGCACCGATTTTCCCACCCCGATCTCCACCACCCGG
Organism: Fidelibacterota bacterium; assembly: GCA_022574435.1. Lineage (GTDB taxonomy): Bacteria > Fidelibacterota > Marinisomatia > SCGC-AAA003-L08 > TS1B11 > JACZSB01. Next base: position 8,462 of record JACZSB010000055.1, on the reverse strand, counting down.
CCGGTGCGCCGGGCCAGATCGCCCTCTTTAACCAGGTGGCTCTCACCGAACAGCACCAGCCCCACGGAATCCTCTTCCAAGTTGAGGGCCATGCCGAACACGCCGTTGGGAAACTCCACCAGTTCGCTGGACATGACGTTATCCAGGCCGTGGACGCGAGCCACACCGTCGCCCACCATGATCACTTCGCCCACCTCGGCCACATCCAGGTCCACCTGCAAGGCCTGCAACTGCTCCCGCAGCAGCTCGCTTATTTTCGCGGTATCAAATTCAACAGTCATAAAATATGCTCCATATAATTACTTCAACGGTCAGCCATCAGCCCGCCAGCTGGCGGATCAGCAATGCAATTAGCAGCCCGTGTTGGGAGCCTCGCGGGCCCCCTTCAATGGTCAATCATCAATCGTCAATCTTCAATCTTCAATAAATTAGATCAGCTCCCGCCGTACCCGTTCCAGCCGGCTTTGGATGCTGCCGTCCACCAACAGGTTATCCAGGCGCAGTTTCAAGCCGCCCAGGAGAGCCGGTTGGGTAACGGCGGTGGCCCGCACATGGCGGCCCAGCTCCCGCTCCAGTCTACCGCACAAGTCCGCTAATTCTTTCTCCGCCATTGGTTTGGGAGAGTAGACCGTTAGCCGCGCGCCGGTATCAATTTTGCGGGCCAACAGGTTCAGGGCTTTCACAACCTTCGGCAACTCGCCGCCCAACCCCTGTTCCAACAACGTCCTGAGCAGTTCGTACTCCAGGTCGCCCAGCTGGTCGCCCAGGACCCGGCGCAGGGCGGCAATCTTGCGGTCCGGGGCCACCCGGGTGGTGATCAGCAGTTGCCGGAATTCCCTATTGGAACGGAACAGCCCCGCCAGGGCGACGAAACGGTCCACCAGGGTGGCGGCGGCATCCATTTCCACGGCCACAGTCAAGGCTGCCCGGGCAAAATTGCGGCTCCGCGAACCGGCCACCACTAGGCCTTGCCGATGCGGCTCAGGGTATCCTCCGCCAGTTTGCGGTTGTCCGCTGTGGATAAATTGCGCTCCACGACCTTGCCGGCGATTTCCACCGACAGATCGACCACGGTGGCCTGAATGTCCCGCAATGCCCGGTCCCGGTCGGCGGCGATCTGTGCCCGGGCAGAGGCCAATAATTCTTCTGCCTGCCGCCGGGCGTCCTTTTCCAGATCGCCACGCAGCTGCTCGGCAATTGTCCTGGCATCGGCCACCAGCTGCTGAGCTTCGCGACGGCCGTCTTGGAGTTGCTGCTCGTACTGGACAGTGGCCTCCTGGGCCTGGGCTTTAGCCCGGTCGGCGGCGGCCAGCGCTGCCTTGATGCCCGCCTCCCGTTTCTCCAAGGCATCGATCATCGGTCCCCAGGCTTTCCGGGCCAGAATCGCCAGGACCACAAAAAATGTGACCCACGTCCAGAAAATCAGGCCGGGGTCGAATCTAACCAGCTGCTCCATGAAGGGCTCCTCAGGTTGATGACGGTGGTCAGTGGCCCTATTTCAGGGCAATCAGCAGACAGACCACCAGAGCGATAATGGCCACCCCCTCCAGCAGGAACAGGGGCAGATTGATGGCGGCCCGGATGTCGGCGGCGGCTTCGGGCTGCCGGGCGGTGCTCTCCGCGGCGGCGGCGGTAAAGCGGCCGATGCCCGTGGCGGCGCCGATCACAATCAAGCCCGCGCCAATGGCCGCGCCCAGATAGCCCAGGGCGTTGCTCGCTACGTACCCTTCAGCACCGGAAGCGGATGAAACCGCCAGCCCGGCCCAGGTGATCATAAAAATATAAATACGGTTGTTTACCAGGGATTTCATATCTGCTTTACCTTTCTGTTACTTTGCATGGTAGCTCGATTCCGGCCGACTATAAGTGTTGCGGCCGCTAATGTTGCGGGTTGATGGCCGCCCCGATAAACACGGCGGACAGCAGGCTGAATACGTAGGCCTGCACCAGTGACACAATAATTTCCAGGAACGATATGCCCACGTTTAAGGCCACCGATCCCAACCCGATCCAGGCGTTGGCCATCAGGAAAATGGGGGCCAGGATAGCCAGCATGGCAATATGGCCGGCGGTCATGTTGGCCGCCAATCGCATGGTGAGGGCAAAGGGCCGCACGAACATGCTCAACAGCTCTATGGGTATCAGGATGAACAGCACCGGCCAGGCGATCCCCGGGGGGGCCATATTCCTCCAGTGGCCGAAAACGCCGTGTACCCGGCTCCCGGCGACAATAATGGCAAAGAATGTGATGGCGGCCAGAGAAGCGGTTACATTCAGGTTGGCCGTGGCGGTCCCCCCGCCGGGGATCAGGTCGAAAAGGGGCACCAGCCCCAGCAGGTTGGCGGTTACGATCAGGGTGAAAAACGTCAGGATCAGGGGGGACCAGCTGCGGGCGTGGGCCGGGCCAATATGGGGTATCACAATTTGGTTATGCACAAAATCGACAATGAACTCCAGGAAATTGCTGAAGCCGCTGGGCACCGGGTTTTCCTGAGTGCGGTAGCGGCGGCTGCCCAACAGAAATCCGGCCGTCACCACGGCGCCGGCCAGCCACAGCATGAGCACATGCTTGGTAATGGATATGTCCAGCCCGAACAGGGGCGGCAGTTGCACCAGCACATCGCTGTTGGAGACGTGATGCAGGATGATCGAACCAATGTCTTGGCTATGTTCCTCTACAGCCATACCTTATTCCACTTAGGTGGCTACCCTGCCGTGACGGCCGGCTGCCAGGTAATATTGCTGGTACCGGAAGGCCTCGTACAGGTGCCAGGCCATGAAATTGACGAGCAGTGAAACCACAAAAGCTGCCTGGGGCCAGGTGGTCAGCACTAATACTGCTGTTATCCAGGCGCCGATCAGGACCACTTTTGTCAGGAAGTTCACTATCACAAAGCGATCATGCTTACGGGGATCGAGTTTTCCCGGCAGCAGCCGGAAAAACACTACCAGGCTGACCACTGATATAGCCAGGGGCAAGAGTCCCCCTGCCCACACTGCCATGAACAGGCCGTTGTCCCCAAAGACCCGTGCCATCCCGGCGGCGGCCAGGAAAAGGGCCACCAGGATTACCGCACCCAGGGGCAGCCTCATGCCCCGCCATTCCGTGGAAACATGGCCTTCCATAAATCGTACAGCCCCACGGCCACTCCCAGTAGCAGGCCCGTCAGCAACAGGTAAGGGGTCGTCTCAAATCTTTTATCCAATGCATATCCCAATAGCCCCAACCCCAATACCGCCCCGGTAAGGGTCTGGGTGGCTGTTATAACCTGGCGACTTCCTGGTATTTTATTTGGCATTCACGGTGCGGGTCACGACGATGGCCGGCCCTGCGGAGAATCTCAAGCGTCCTTGGCAGCCGCTGGCGTGGACTTTGCGGTGGAGTGAGAATGCTGATTGTGCGAACCCTGAACAGCCGGCCGGCCGTCCTTGCGGCGCGATTCGTCGCTGATCTTGGCCCGTTTCATATTGCATCGCCCGGAAAACTGGGCGCCTTCCTCGATCACCAACAGGTCCACCCGTACTTCACCCACTACCTTGGACGAGCCGCCCAGGGTAGCGCGGCCTTTGATGGTCAGACTGCCTTCCAATTCACCATCGATGACGGCTTCCTGTGCTATCACTGCGCCTTTGATGTATGAATCCTTGGCTGAACGCACCATGCCATCGGAGCGGATATCCCCGATGATCGATCCGTAGATCAGCACCGACCCCTTTACATCCAGATTGCCACGAAAGTCGGTGTTGGGACCCACTATGGTGTTGATTTGGGTGCTTGAAGTTTTAGCCATTGGAATCTATGGAAACATCCTGCTTGCGATAAATCTCAATAAATAGCCGCGGGTCAATTGACCGGGCCTCCTTCCAAATTTCAAAATGCAAATGCGGCCCCTGGCTGATGCCGGTATTGCCCACCAAGCCGATTGGTTGCCCCCGCCCGATCCACTCCCGGGGCTGGACCAGGTTAATTTGATTGTGCCCATAGACGGAGAAGTAACCGTCACCATGGCTCAGGATTATCAGGTAGCCCAGGTCTTCCGTCCAGTGGGCAAACACCACCAGCCCGGAAGCGGCGGCATGAATGATTTCCCCTTCGGCCGCGGCGATATCCACCCCGGAGTGATTGACTTGCAGGTCCAGGGAGTGCAACAACTGCCCCCGGGTGACATACCCGTTTACCGGTGGAAAGGTGGGCAGGTTATCCAGGAAGTTGATATACCGGTTATCGAGCCTGATACCCCCCTGCCGCCGGTCCAATCGGCTGTAATCGCCATCAAGCCCACCGGCGATGCGGGTCGACAATTCCAACTCCTGCAATAAGGCGGTGCCCAACAAGCCGTAGCGGTTGGCTTCAGACACTACCAGCTGGACTTTGTCCCGGTAGGCCAGCAGCAACTCCTTCTCAGCCATTACCCGCCTGTAATCGGTCATCCGCGGCACGGTAACGGCCAATGCTCCGAACAGTCCCAGCAGCACTGATACCACTACCAGCACAATGAGCAACAGCCTGCCGGCAACCAACAGGTAACTGCGACTCCACCCGCCGTCCGCCGACATGACAATCAGCTGGTATTGCCGATGCCATATGTTTTTCAAATAGCCCACAAGTTTAGCCTGTGAGGTGGTCGGGTGTCAACGTAAATGCGCCTCGTGTTGCCAGGCTCTCAGCGGGCATCGCGCCCTCCCAGAATGACATCCAGGATCCGTTCCAGGTCGTCCTGGGAGTAATATGAAATCTCAATGGTGCCGGCATCGTTATCCTTGGCCTTGATCCGCACCTTGGTGCTCAATTTACCAAGCAGCTCCACCTCCACATGGTTCAGGAAAGACGGCTTGGGCGCTTCCGGGAGCCGCTGCGCCGCTTCCTTCCGTCGGGGAGATTTCTTATCCGGGGTGTCGTTTATGTCCTGCACCGCCGCCTCAGTCTGGCGGACGCTCAACCCCTGTTCCACCACCTTTTTCCACAGCCCTTGCATCAGGGCGGGCTGGGATAGCCCCAACAGGGCTCGGGCGTGGCCCATGCTGATGGCGCCGGCCACCAGGCTATCCTTGATCTCTTTGGGCAGGCGCAGCAGACGCAGGTAATTAGCCACCGCCGGACGGCTCATGCCCACCTGCTCGGCTATCTCCTCTTGCTTCAAATCGAATTTGCTGTGCAACAGAGCAAAGGCCTCGGCTTGTTCGATGGCGTTTAAGTCCTCCCGCTGGATATTCTCGATGAGGGCGTACTCCATCATCTCCACATCGGTATCGACGCTCAGCACGTAGACCGGCACCGCGTCCAATCCGGCTGCTTTGGCCGCCCGCAAGCGCCGCTCCCCCGCCACCAGCTGATACCGCCCCCCGGTGGTCTCCCGCACCGTGAGTGGTTGGATCACCCCCTTGGATTTGATGGAGGATACCAACTCCTCCATGCCCGGCCCCCCAAATTCCCTGCGGGGTTGCAACGGATTGGGGTCAATCAGATTGACGAGAACCCCCGATTGAACGCCACCGGCGGATGCCACCTCCTCGGGAGTGGGGATCAAGGCCTCTAGACCACGGCCTAACCTTTGTTTATCCATTTTGCTCGATTACTTCACTGACCAACGACATGTAATTCATGGAGCCCATGGATGAGGCATCATACAGTATGATGGGCTTGCCGTAACTGGGCGCTTCGCTCAGGCGCACATTGCGTTGAATGGCGGTTTTGTAAACCTTGTCGCCGAAATAGGCCCGCACCTCCTCGGCCACCTGGCGGGACAGGTTCAAACGGGCGTCAAACATGGTGATCAGCACACCTTCTATCTCCAAATCGGTGTTCAGCTGCCGCTGGATCTGGCGGATGGTGTTCAACAGCTGCGACAACCCTTCCATGGCATAATACTCGCACTGGATAGGGATCATGACCGAGTCGGCGGCGGTCAGGCTGTTGACCGTCAACAGGCCCAGCGAGGGGGGGCAATCGATCAATATGAAGCGGTAATCCCGATCGAGGTCGTCGAGGGCCTTTTTAAGGATGTACTCCCGGGCTAACATGCCCACCAGCTCCACCTCGGCGCCCACCAGCTGGTGGGATGACGGTACCAGGTCCAGGTGCTCCAATTGGGTAGAGACGATCACATCCTCCAGGGAGCCGTTATTTGTCAGGATGCTATAGACCGACTCGTGGGCCCCGTTCACATCTACGCCCACACCACTGGTGGCGTTGGATTGGGGATCCAAGTCCACCAACAGGGTGGGAATCTCACTGGCGGCCAGCCCGGCGGCCAGATTTACGGCGGTGGTGGTCTTGCCGACTCCGCCTTTTTGATTGGCCAGGGCTATTATTTTCGTTTTGTTGGGCACTATATACGCTGTTTCGAGGCTATTTAAACCTGTAAATCTACGAGATCGCGGTCGAATGTTGCAAGGCCACAGGCTACTACCTGCCCGGAGTAATCACTTGCGCCCATCAGGGGCCAAATCTAACTTTCCCGCTCTGAATTCTAAGCTATGTTTTCGTCACTTATATCAGCCACCACCCGGGCCACCCCGTGAGTCCCCGCCCGGACAGCGACGACATCCGGCGGCGCGTGAGGCGCCAGTTAGGTCCCGATGCCACACCCGAAATGGTCGAGTCGGTAGTACGCCGGGTCGTGACTCTATCGGACGGGTCCGGGGAAGACCTATCCACAGCCCTGCGCCCGACGCCGCCTGAGCAAAAAGACGCCGGCGGCGACCGCCTGATAATTGCGGTCTTCGGGGTGAACCAGCCGGGCATTATGGCCGGTGTCTCGCAGATCCTGTCACGGCACCGCTGCAATATCCTGGACATTTCCCAGAAACTGATGCAGGAGTTCTTCACCATGATATTGGTGGTGGATCTTACCGGCGCCGACACAACTTTCGAGCAACTGCAGCAGGAATTCGACAAGCTGGGGAATAGCCTGGGAATCAAGATTTATGCCCAGCACGAGGACGTTTTCCGGGCCGTAAACCGCCTGTAGCCCCGCCACCATGTCCTGGACCACCACTGAAATCCTGGAGACCCTGCGCATGACCGAGGTGGAGCACCTGGACATCCGCACTATCACCATGGGCATCAGCCTGCGGGGCCTTACCGGCAGCGATGCAGCCAGTGCCGCTCAGCGGGTCTACGACCGGGTCAGCGAGCGGGCCGGCAGTCTGATCGAGACCGTGGACCGCCTGTCGCGCCACCTGGGTATTCCGGTAGCCAATAAGCGGGTGGCCATCACACCGGTGGCAGTGGCCTTCGACAACCTGGGCCGTGACGGCCTGGTGCAGATCGCCCAGGCGTTGGACCGGGCCGCCGCCAATGTGGGCGTGGACTATATTGCGGGCTATTCGGCCCTGGTGGACAAAGGCTCTACCCGCGGCGATGAGGACTTGATGGCCTCCATCCCCGAGGCCATCGGCGGCACTGAGCGGGTATGTGCATCGGTGAACGTGGCCTCCAGCCGGGCCGGCATCAACCTGGACGCAGTGGCCGCCATGGGCCGGGTGATCAAACGGCTGGCCGAGGCTACCAGTGACCGGGACGCAGTGGGGTGCGCCAAGCTGGTGGTGTTCTGCAACGTGCCCGACGACAATCCCTTTATCGCCGGGGCTTTTCACGGCATAACCGAGCCGGAAACCGTCATTAACGTGGGGGTGTCCGGTCCGGGCGTAATCCTGGACACTGTCCGGCGGGCGGGGAAAGCCGACGCCCGGGAGCTGGCCGAGCAGATCAAGCTCACCGCTTTTCGGGTGACCCGGGCCGGTGAACTGCTGGGCCGGCGGGTAGCGGCCGACCTGGGCATACCCTTCGGCATCGTGGACCTGAGCTTAGCGCCTACCCCTGAGCCGGGGGACTCGGTGGGCGAGGTGCTCAAGGCTATGGGGCTGGAGGACGTGGGCGCGCCGGGCACCACCGCCGCCCTGGCACTGCCCACCGACGCCATGAAACGCGGTGGTTTGATGGCCTCGTCGTCGGTGGGGGGCTTGAGCGGGGCCTTCATCCCGGTGAGCGAGGACGCCGCCATGGTATCGGCCGTTCAAAAGGGGCACCTGTCGCTGGAGAAGTTGGAGGCCTTGACGGCGGTCTGCTCCGTGGGGCTGGACATGATCGCCCTGCCCGGGGACACACCGGCCGAGACGTTGGCCGCCATCATCGCCGACGAGTGCGCCATCGGCATGGTGAACCACAAGACCACCGCCACCCGCCTGATCCCGGTGCCGGGCAAAACCGTGGGCGATGTGGCCGACTATGGCGGCCTGCTGGGCCAGGCGCCTATCATGGCCGTGAGCACCCTATCGCCGGCACGCTTTATAGCACGGGGCGGGCAGATCCCCCAGCCGGTGACGGGGGTGAGGAACTGAAATCTGCCTGGGCAAAATTGATGCGTACGCTGCAAGTAAGGAACCCTCCTTCTTTGGTAATGTTGGCCTGTGCCCTGTTTTGGCTATGCCGTTGCAGCCCGGACGACTCAAGAGAGGAT
>JACZSB010000387.1 GCA_022574435.1 Fidelibacterota bacterium | reverse complement strand
CGGCCTGGTTCACCGCCGCGGCATCGAACTTCGGCAGGCAGGTCACCTTGAACCCCGCCAAGGCGCTGCGAAACAAAATGCCCATGCCCCCAACGTGGCTCAGCGGGAGGGTGCACAGGTAGTGATCGCCGGATGTGATCTGCAGAAAACGGCGCCAGGAGTCGGCGCTGGACCGATGATTACCGTAGGTCAGCCGCACCGCCTTGGGTCGTCCGCTGGTTCCTGACGTCAGGAGTACGGAATGGAGGGTCCCCTCCGGGACGGCTACCCCCAGGTCAAGGCTGCCGGCCCCCGCCGATGCATCTTCCACATACATGACCTCCAATGATTTGGGTAGATCCTTTTCGATACCGGCATACAGAGTTCGCGTCGTATAGAGGCGGGTGCAGTGCAGGTCCGCCAGGTAAGTGGCCAGTTCCGGTCCCTGGAGACGGGCATGAAAGGGTACCAGGACGCTCCCGGCGCGGGGCACAGCCCAGATCGCCTCCACCAGCGGCAGATCATCGGGCAACCAGACCCCTACGGTTTTCCCCGGCCAGCCGGCCTCCACGAACCGGGCTGCCAGCTGGTCAACCCGCCGGGCCAATTGTTCAAAAGTGAGGGCCTGAGTCCCCACGACCAGGGCGGGATCGGCCGGGTGCGCCAGCGCTTGGCTGTGGAGCCAGCTGGCCCGGAGACTCACGGCTGGGCCACCGGGTCAATACCTAGTCCGGGGCTGTCAGGGAGTAGGAGCTGGCCCCCTTCGATGCTAACGGGATCGGTGACCAGGGCCCGGGAAAGCCAGGGGCCCGTGGCCAGTCCCTGGGCCAGCTCCGGCGAGGAGACACCGGCTGCCAGATGAGCCGCCCCCAAACGGCCCACCACTGAATCGAGGGTGGTGGTGACCACCACCTGTACCCCTGCATCGCGGGCCATGCGGGCCGCCTCCTGGCAGGCCAACAGGCCGCCGTTGATCATGGGTTTCATCACCAATACGTCCATGGCCCCGGTCTCGATCAATATTTTGGCCGAGGCCGGATTGGTGAAGGATTCATCGGCGGCCACGGGTACGCCCACCCGGCGGCGCACCTCCGCCAGGGCCGGGAGGTCATCGGCGGGGGTCGGTTGTTCAATGTATTCGATGTCATAGGGCTCGTAAGCGTTGATTTCCCGGATGGCTGTGGCCCGGTCCCACTGGCCGTTGGCATCCAGGCGGATCTTGACAGCCCCGCCCAGTGATTCACGGAGGGCCGCCACAACGGCGTGGCTCTCCGCACCCCCCACCTTTAGTTTTAGGGTCTTGAAACCCTGCTGGACCCACTCATTCGCCAGATCGACCGTTTCCTGGACATCGCCCAACGGCAGGACGGCATTCACCGGAACCGTCAGGGGGGCTTGGGGATTGAGCCACCGGGCGAGTGGTAGGTCATCGGATTGGGCAGCCAGGTCAAACAGGGCCGATTCCAGGGCGAACCTCAGGGCCGGGCGGCCGGGCGTGAGTTCATCCAGCGCGCGGGACAAGTGAGCGGTATCCCCGGCAAGGGCTGCCAGGTCCAGTTGATCGAGGAATCCCGGCAGCAACGACGCATAGTCCGCCCACAGATCAACACTCCATCCGGGCAGAGGCGCGCATTCGCCCTGTCCCACCAGGCCGCCATCAGTGTGCAGCTGGATGATCCAGCCTTTGCGCTCGTGGATCGGTCCCTTTGAGGTTTTAAACGGAACTTTTAGAGGAAGGCAGTAGGGTAAAGCCTGGATGGCGGTAAGGGTCACAAGAGCAGCCCCAGCGAGAACAGGCATCCGTACAAAATCTGGAGACCGGCGGTCCTGGCCAGAGTGGTGTTCAAGGGTCCCCCCTCCACCGTGGTGAGCAGAGAACGGATATTCATCCAGGCCAGTGGAATGGTCAGGAGAGGCAGGAGGATATAGGGCGATCCCTGATGGGCTACCAGGTAGATTATCGGGATCAGATAAGCCAGTACCAGCAGGCCGATATACTCAACGCGAGTCCCCCTGCGGCCCAGTCGCACGGCCAATGTCCGTTTACCGGCTCGCCGGTCGGTATCAATGTCCCGGTAGTTGTTGACCACCAGGATGGCGGTGGCCAACGCGCCCATGGGGATGGCCCCCCAGAGGCTGGCTGGCAGAAAGAGGTCAGTATGTAGGTATACAGTGCCAAACACGGCCACAATTCCAAAGAACAGGAAGACCAGCAAGTCGCCCAGGCCGTGGTAGCCCAAGGGCCAGGGGCCGCCGGTATAGGCTATGGCCACTGCAATGCTGGCCAGCCCGATCACTACAATGGGCCACCCGCCCACCCAGGCCAGGTAGAAGCCGATCATGATCGCCAGTCCGAATACCAGCACCATCCCGGCCTTGACCTGGGCCGGCGCCAGCAGACCCCTTGCGGTCACCCTGGCAGGACCGAGCCGCCCCTGGGCATCGGCGCCCTTGAGATAATCGTAGACATCATTGGCCAGGTTCGCGCCCACCTGGATCAGGACCGCCGCAGCTAAAATAGCCACCGTCACCAGCGGCCTGACCGAGCCCTCCCTGGCAGCCAGTGCCGTCCCCACCAGCACCGGCGCCACGGCCGCCCATAGTGTTTTCGGGCGGAAGGCCAACAGCCAGATTTTAATTTGCGCCGCCATGAACTTTACCGGGTCGCGCCTACCTCGAATTTACGGTTGGCGTTTGAATTTCTTGAAGTCCGGCGCCCGTTTCTCCAGGAAGGCCTGTCTCCCTTCCTGGGCCTCTTCGGTCATGTAGAACAGCATGGTGGCATTGCCGGCCAGTTCCTGCAGCCCGGCCTGGCCATCGCAGTCGGCGTTCAGGGCCGCCTTCAATATCCGGATGGCCGTGGGACTGTTGGCCAGGATTTCCCGGCACCACTGCACGGTTTCGGTTTCCAGCTGGTCCAGCGGCACCAGCCGGTTCACCAGCC
>JACZSB010000386.1 GCA_022574435.1 Fidelibacterota bacterium | reverse complement strand
GGTGATGAACGTGGAATTGGGGATTTGCTGGCGGCGGCGGTGGAAGGTCTGGGGTTGGCGGCGGTGCGGTATTTCAACCCGCAAGAACAGGTGCTGGAGCTGTGCCTGGCTCGGCTGGGGGGGCCGGCGGCGGTCTGGGCCAGGGAAAAGATAGACCAGCTCATGGGTGCTGATGATCACAACGGCAATGAGTTGCAATCCGTGAAAAACAACTGATATGGGGCAGATCAAACGGCTGTCGTCGGCTTTGGCCAACCAGATCGCCGCCGGTGAGGTGGTGGAGCGGCCGGCTTCGGTGGTTAAGGAGCTGGTGGAGAACGCCATCGACGCGGGAGCCGACCGGATCGAGATCATCGTGCAGCAGGGCGGCCGGAAGCTGATCCAGGTCACCGACAACGGCAGCGGCATGGACCAGGCAGACCTGGCCCTGGCATTCGAGCGCCACGCCACCAGCAAGATCAGCAACGCCCATGATCTGGCCCACATCGCCACCCTCGGTTTCCGGGGAGAGGCTCTGCCCAGTATCGCCTCGGTGGCGCAGGTAACCGCCCGTAGCGCCACCGGGGACCAGGAGGGCAGCGAGATCGTGGTGGCCGGCGGTTCCAGCCAGGGGGTCAAGCCGGCGCCACCCATGAAAGGCACCAGCATCCAGGTGCGGAACCTGTTCTATAATACTCCCGCCCGGCGCAAGTTCCTTAAGCGGCCCACCACCGAAAACCAGCATATTGTGGAGGCTGTGCGGCGTTTCGCCCTGTGCAATCCCCAGATCGCCTTTTCACTGACCAGCGACAACAAGGATATATTCACCCTGCCCCCGGCCGACTTGAAAGCGCGCATCGGCGGCGTGTTCGACCGCTTTTACCAGAAGTCGTTAAAAGAAGTTTTCCTGGAGAAAACGCCGTTCAAGGTGCAGGGCTACGTGGGCAACCTGAGCCTGGTGCGGGGGCGGCCCAAGGAGCAGTATATTTTCCTCAACGGCCGGGCGGTGCATGACCGGCTGCTGAACAGTGCAGTCTACGCGGCCTTTCGCTCACTGATCAGCCGGGGGGAGTACCCCTTTTTCGTGCTGCAGATTTCACTGCCGGTGGACGCCCTGGACGTGAACGTGCATCCGGCCAAGACTGAGGTCCGTTTCAAGGATGAGTGGCGGGTGTACCACGTTGTGAAGACGGCGGTTACCGAGGCCATCAAGGATATCCCCGGCATGATGCCTGAGTTTCACAAGCCATTTGATAGCGCACCGGGAGGCGGCTTTGGCCCGGCCCCTGACCCGCAGTTGGCCAATCGGGGCGCCGATCTATTCGAATCCGCCCCCCGGCCGGGGCAGAGCCATCGCTCGGAGGACTCTCCAACCTTCGATGGGGGACAGGCGGCCCAACGGGCGGAGGTTGCTACTGCTCCCATCATCCCTGATCGCCCTGACCGGCCCTACAACCCGGAGTCCATCTGGCAGGTGCACAACAAGTATATCATCAGCCAGGTGGCTTCCGGGCTGGTGATGATCGACCAGCACGTGGCCCACGAGCGGGTACTGTTCGAGGAGGCCCAGCGGGGCCTGACCGGCAATCCACTGCCTTCGCAGACGGTCCTATTTCCCCAGGTGTTGGAGCTGGCCCCCGACGAATTCTCCCGCCTGCTGGACCTGATCCCGCAGCTGGAGCGGCTGGGCTTCCGGTTGCGGGAGTTTGGGAAGAACACGGTGGTGATCGACGGGGTGCCCATCGACGTGATTTGGGGCCGGGAGAAGGAGATCATCCGCGATATCCTGGACCGGGAGGAGCAGGGGCACAGCGGGGCCAAGGTGTTCGACCAGATGGCCGCCAGCTATGCCTGCCACGCCGCCATCAAGGCCGGTGACCCGCTCAACCTCGAGGAGATGCGCACCCTGGTGGACCGCCTGTTTGCCACCCAGCACCCCTACTACTGCCCCCACGGCCGGCCCACGGTGGTGCACCTGTCGCTGGCGGAGATTGATAAGCGTTTCGAGCGGATCTAGGGGGGTATTTCACTCGTGGCAATCAAACTTACGTTCCGGTAGGCAGCTGGTTATTGCCCCCTGCCATATCCGGATGAATTCGATTTCAGTTATCGCGCCCGTTACCTAGCGGCGGCAACGATGTCATTGGGGTCGGCACTGACTGTGCGTTAACATCCGGCATGGCTGGTCCCCTTTCCATCCTCACCATCGTCGGTCCCACCGCCGTGGGCAAGAGCGCCTATGCCATTAAGCAGGCCGAGCAGGTTGGTGGCGAGATCGTCTCGGTGGACTCCCGGCAGATCTACCGGGGCTTTATCATCGGTACCGGCCAGCCTAGCGCCCAAGAGCAGGCCCGGGTTCCGCACCACCTAATTAACCTACTTGATCCCACAGAAAAAATCACTGCCGGACACTATGTGCGGCTGGTGCATGCGGCCCTGGCGGAGATCATCTCCCGGGGCAAAACACCCATATTGTGCGGCGGCAGCGGCCTGTACATCCGGGCCCTGCGGCTGGGGCTGGCGCCCATGGGCGAGTCAGACCCCGAATTGCGCCGGGAGGTTATGCGCCGTATCCAGGCCGAGGGTCCGGAAAAACTGCTGGCGGAACTGGCCGAGGTGGACCCCCAGTATGCCGCCACTCTGCATCCCAATAATATTCCCCGTCTGGCCCGGGCGCTGGAAATCTGGGAGGCCAGCGGCGAGCCGCCCTCAAAGGAGCGGCAGTGGCCGGGGCAGGCCAGTGGCGACAACGGGCATCGGGAAATACTCGGTGTGGGGCCGGTGACCTTCGACCTGGTGGGTATCGAACGCTCCCGCAAGGAGCTGTACGCGCGCATCGACCGGCGGGCGCTGGCAATGAATGAGGCGGGTTGGCTGGCGGAGGTGGCGGGACTGCTGGCAAGCGGCCTATCGCCCGAGGCACATCCCATGCAGGGGATCGGCTATCG
>JACZSB010000385.1 GCA_022574435.1 Fidelibacterota bacterium | reverse complement strand
ACGGGCCGGAATCGACTCGCTATTGCGGCGGCTGCCATGATCCGATCTCGCTGTTTTCCGGCACCAAAAATATATTCACCGAGGAATTAACCAACCTCCTCGGCTACCAGGAAGGGGTTTCCTGCATTGTCTGCCATGCCATCAAGGAAACCGACGTCAAAGGCAATGCCAGCTACGTCATCACCCAACCTGAGCGCTACATGTTTGCACACGGCCAGGGGCCTCTGGCGCGCTTCTTCCGGGATGTTCTGATCCGGGCCTATCCCCGGCATCACGTGGAGAGCCTGCAACATCGCCTCTTCAAGAGTCCCGAGTTCTGCTCGGCCTGCCACAAGCAGTTCATTGATGAAGAGATCAACAATGTCGGTTGGGTGCAACTGCAGAACCAATACGATAACTGGCGCACCAGCCGGTGGAATCAGCCCGGCGACCCCACCGCCACCATTGAATGCCGTGAATGCCACATGCCGTTGGTCGATTCCAGCGATCCCTCAAGTGGCGATGTGCTGGATTACAACCGGACCGCTGATGACCGCAAACACCGCAGTCATCGTTTCCTGGGCGCCAACCAGTTTATCCCGGCCCTGCTGAATCTACCCGGCTCCGAGGAGCATCTAATGCTGACCGAAAAATGGTTGCGCGGGGAGATCGAGATTCCCGAGATCGCCCACAAATGGACTACGGGGGCGGCGGTGCCGCTGGAGCTGCTGGTACCGGATCAGGTCCGGCCCGGAGAACTGGTAACGATCCAAACCTCCATGCTGAACAACAAGGTCGGGCACGATTTCCCCACGGGACCGTTGGATATCATTCAAGCCTGGGTGGAGTTGATCGTCACTGACCAGAATGGCAACGAAATATTCGTTTCCGGCAGCGTGGATGAAGAAAATTTCATTCAGCCGGGGTCATTTATCTTCAAGGCCGAGGCGGTGGATCAGTACGGCAACCTGATTGACCGCCATAATTTATGGGAGATGGTGGGGGTGCGTTACCGCCGGGCCCTGTTTCCCGGCTCGTCCGACCGGGCACAATTCAATTTTTCGTGTCCATCGAGCTGGCCAATTGTGGAGGGGGAGTCCTCCACTGAGGAACAGTTTACCCTTATGGTACCAGACAATCAGGTTACCGAGTTGCGTGTGACGGCCAGGTTGCTCTACCGCAAGGTCGATCAATATTTCCTGAATGTGCTCTTAGGTGAGGATTCGGGGATCACCGCGCCGGTCACCGCCATCTCCGAGGATCGCAAGACCATCAAGGTAGCTCGCTTGTGAGCAATCGGTAGTTTTGTGCTGGGCCGGCTGACGCGGCGTAAACGTCTGCTGCTGATTACGGTAGCGATTGGATTGCTTTTCATTGCGCTGATGGCCGTTGTAATTCGCCGGACCCTCAAACCGCTCCCGGTCTACCTGCCCGGCGAAGCTATTGAAGGGCTGACCGCCGACCTGGCCCGCTCGCTGCCCCCGGATTATCCCCGAGTGACTTTTGTAGATGCTACCGAGGAATCAGGTATTGCCTTTCAACACTTTTATGGGCGGCGCACGACCCAGCTGCCGGAGGATATGGGCTCCGGGGCTGCCTGGGGCGATTATGATCAGGATGGCTGGATCGATCTGTTTGTGGCCAATCAGGCGGGCCCCTTGACCATGACGGCAGCTGAACTAGAGGCCTCGCCGGCCCACTGCGCCCTTTATCACAATAACGGAGACGGCACCTTCGAGGAGGTCGCTGCCCAAGCGGGGGTCGACTTTCGGGGTTGGGCCCTGGGGGCCGCCTGGGGCGATGCCGACAATGATGGCTGGCCCGACCTGGTGGTCACGACATACGGTGAAATCTTGCTCTACCATAACAATGGCGATGGCACCTTCACGGACCTGAGCGACCAGTCCGGTCTGGGCGGCCGTCAAGGCTTCTGGACCGGCGTGTCGTGGGGCGATTTCAACCGCGACGGCTTCCTCGACCTGTATGTGAATGGCTATGTCGACTATGCCTATCAAGACCCTGGCGCCTTATCGAAACAGTATGCGGTTGAGATTCCCACTAACCTCAACCCCTCATCCTTTGCGCCCAGTGGCAACCTGCTTTACCGCAACAATGGCGACGGGACTTTCACCGAAATGGCGGCCCAGGCAGGCGTTGAGAACCGGCAGGGGCGCAGCCTATCCAGCAGTTGGTGTGATTTCGATGATGACGGCTGGCTGGACTTATATGTGGCCAACGATGTTTCCGACAATGTTTTCTACCGGAATTTAGGCGATGGGACCTTTGAGGAAATCAGCCATGCTTCCTGGGTGGCCGATTACCGGGGGGCCATGGGCATTGCCGTGGGCGACTGGGACGGGGATCAGGACCTGGACATTTTCATCACCCACTGGATCGCCCAGGAGAATGCCCTGTACACCAACTTGCTGTCCCAATTCGCTGACATGGACCTGCCCTCCCTGCAGGGGATCAGGTTCATGGATGAAGCCGACCGCTACGGCCTGGGGCAGATTGCCCTGGACTATATCGGCTGGGGGACCTCGTTCTTCGATTACGATAATGACGGCCGGTTGGACCTGTTCGTGGCCAACGGCAGCACCTTTCAGCAGCGGGATGAACCGTGGCGGCTGGTTCCCATGTCCAACCAGTTGTTCTGGAATCGGGGGGCGGATCACGGCTTTTATGACGTTTCCTCCGTGAGTGGCGCCCTGTTCCGGCATAAGCGTGTGAGCCGCGGGGCGGCTTTTGCCGATTATGATAATGATGGCGACCTCGATATTTTCATCGTCAACAATGGCGGACCGGGCCTGCTGATGCGCAACGACGCCCAGCAGGAGCATCAATGGTTGCAGGTGGCCCTTGAGGGGGTGGTCAGTAACCGCTCGGCTATCGGTGCGAAACTGCGTCTGGTGGTGGGCAGCCGTGTGCATATCCGGCCGGTGGGGGCCCAGGGTT
>JACZSB010000384.1 GCA_022574435.1 Fidelibacterota bacterium | reverse complement strand
GGCCGCCAGCTGCATCAGGCGCAAGGCCTTACGATAACCCTCTGGATTGGGCATGCCGAAATTGCGGTATAGGTTGTCCCGGATACCCCGGCCTTTTTGCTGCCCCATGATGACGACCTTCTGGCCATCGATGACCGCCAGGCCACCCACCACCGCTTTGTCGTCGCCAAAGTGACGGTCGCCATGCAGCTCGAACCAGTGCTCCGTAATGCGTTGAATATAATCCATGGTATAGGGACGCTGGGGATGGCGAGCCACCTGTACCCGCTGCCATCTGGTCAAGCGAGTGTAAAAATCTGTGGAGGCCTTGGCCAGCTTGTCCTGGAGACTCTGGATCTCCCGGGACATATCGACTCCCCGCTCCAGGGCCGTGACCTTGGTGGCCTCGATCTTTTCCTCGAGTTCCCGCAGGGGCTTTTCAAAATCCAGGATGTATTTAGCCATGGTTCAGACGATCTGATACAAAGTAGTGCTCATAAGCCGGATTTGTTTATACGGGCGCTAAGGCTCGACCGGGTTTATATGAAATTCCAGGCCGGAATTTAATTCATATCACCGGGACGATGCTTCTTTTCGGCCGGCATTAGATTCTGAGCAAAGACTTGAGAATAATCTCAATATCGAAGGTCAAGGACTGATGCCGCAAGTAGTAGTGCTGATAGCTGGTTGAGACTTCAGGTTCGCTGGTCACCCGCCGCAGTTGCGAGAGGCCGGTGAGGCCCGGCTTGAAGAGCAGGTGCGGGTCGGGGCCGTCGGCCGGCGTTATTTCCGCGCCCACGAAACTGATGTTACCTTTGAAAATTGACCAGAGCAGCGGTAGCCGCCGGATAGCGGGGTGGCCGCGGCGCAATAGCCAGATTCGGCACTGTCCTCCGTCCGCCGTCCAGATAGTGACTCTCCGCAGCCCGCCCACTAGCAGGATAAAGGGCCACAGCGGCAGCAGTAATAGATTGGCCAGGGCTGCGGCCAGCAGGTCGAATGATCGCTTGGACAAGCGGTGGAAACGATGGTAAAAGGTCATTTCCAGGTCGACCAGTGGCAGATCGCCGAAGTGCTCAACGTCCGTTTTCCCCAGCATAAATTCATCCTCGTGGGGCACGATCCGAAACAGCAGGTTCAGATCACGGGTATCCTCGAGAATATCCATCAGATCACGGTTGGAATAGTGTTCACTGGCCACGATCACTTCCTGGAAACGATGCCGTGCCGCCAGCTCCTCGATCTCGGTTACGAAGCCCAGGAAAGGGAGCGAGGCGCTACCGCTGTCGTCGGGCGCCTGGCGATCGATGAAACCGATCAGGTCGATACCCATGTCGGGCCGGCGCAGGAGCATCTGTGCCACCCGGCGTCCTTCGGCCCCGGCGCCCATAATCACTGCCCGCCGCGAGAAGATCGATGTCCGTTGGGTGCGATAACTGTCCCCTACTTTGTGGGTCGCCTGGCGCATATGCACGATCAGCCGCCAGCCGGGGATCAATAGCGCCACCAGCCCCGAGGCGGCTACCAGCACCAGCCGGGAATAGGCGACCTCCCTCACAAAGAAAGTCAGCGTAGCGATCACCAGAAAGCCGATCACCGCTGATATCAAGGCCCGGCTATAACTGAGTACGTATCGGCTGTAGATCTGGAGCAGACCACCGATCACCAGCCACAGGACAACGTAAACCGCCACTACCGGAGCATAGATTTGCACTGCCAAAACGGTATCAAAGCGCGGATCGGGGAGAAAGCGGGCCACTATCATCAGGAAGAACGCCACCGATATGCCCAGGGCATCGATAATCAACGAGGAAAAAGTGGCCAGATAGCTCCTAACATAGGTAAATGCCGCCAGGATGTGGATCGCCAGCCGCAGGGTGGCCCTGGTGAGCAGTCCGCCCGATAGCCCGCGGTGCTTGCGAGCGAAGGTAGCCATGGCCTCGAAGTGCAGCCGCTGGTAATATAGTGGCGCCGCTACATGAGTGACTCCTTTATAGTGGATGATCTCGGTCTCCGGCAGATAGACCACTTTATATCCCGCCAGATGAACTCGATAGCAATAGTCCAGATCATCGCCCCACATAAAAAAATCTTCATCCATGGGACCCACAGTTTCCAGGACCGTGCGGGTCAGGCACAGGCAGGCGCCGCTGATGGCCTCAACCTCATGAGTCTCATCCGGATCCAAATATGACAGGTCGTAACGGGCGAACAGGCGGCTATGGGGAAAGAGCTTTGCCAGCCCCACGAAGTGCGTAAAGGCCACCCAGGGCCGGGGGAAACTGCGCTTGGCAGCTTTTTGAAAGGTGCCGTCACTGTTCAATATTTTCGGGCCGACACAACCGACCTGGGGGTGGCTCGCCAGGTAATCAGTGAGTACCTGCGGAGTATTCTCTTCGACGATCGTATCAGGATTCAGGGATAGAATATAATCCCCGGTGGCGGCCGCCAACCCTTGGTTAAGAGCAGGGGCGAAGCCTCGATTTTGGTTGTTGCTGATGACCCTGACTTCCGGGAACAGCTCCGGTACCATCTCCATTGTCCCATCGTGGGAATTGTTATCCACCAGGATAATCTCGCACTCACCGTCAAAGCTGGTCTGCCTCAACGACTGTAGGCACTGTTTGACAAACTCGCGAACATTGTAGCTGACGATGACGATGGAAAGGGTCATCGATCGGGAGGATTTCCCGCTTCCTGAGGCTGGAAAAAACGTTCCCGGATGATATCCCTTAGCTGGGATAACTTGAGTCTGATGACCATCCAGACCGCCTCATATATAATTCCCTTGGACATCTTTGAGTCCCCTTCAGTCCTATCAATGAAAATAATCGGGACTTCCTTGATGCTGTATCCCTGCCGGTAGGCCCGGAAGGTGGTCTCGATCTGAAAGGAATAGCCCTCCGACCGGATTGTGGGGATATCCAGCTTTTCCAACACTTTGCGCTTCCAGCATTTG
>JACZSB010000383.1 GCA_022574435.1 Fidelibacterota bacterium | reverse complement strand
GCCCTGTTATCGCTGCCTATATGCCGATCCTCCACCTCCGGGGCTGGTGCCTTCCTGCGCCGAGGGTGGCGTCCTGGGGGTTTTGCCCGGTATCATAGGGAGTTTGCAGGCCATAGAGACCATCAAGCAAATCACGGGCGCCGGTGAGCCGTTAATCGGCCGCCTGCTTTTGTTTGACGCTCTGTCAATGACTTTCCATCAGGTCAGCATAAGTAGTGACCCGAACTGCTCCGTTTGCGGAGATAGCCCCACCATCACAAAGCCGATAGATTATGAAATGTTCTGCGGTGTCTCCGGAATGGAGGAAACAGTGAGCGTACCGGAAATGAGCGTGCAAGAACTAAAGGGGAAGCTTGAGAATGGATCTAATCTCCTGATTCTAGACATACGAGACCCGTGGGAATGGGAAATCGCCCACTTGGATAAGGCTCTCTTTATCCCCATGAACTCCCTGGTTTCCAGGCTCGATGAGATCGACCCCTCCAAGGAGATCGTGGTTCATTGTCATACGGGGATTAGGTCTGCCAACGTCTCAAACTATCTCATCAAGCAGGGCTACACGAACGTGAAGAATTTGCGGGGTGGGATCAAGGCCTGGACCTCGGAAGTAGACCCCCGGCTGATGCAGTATTAATACCTTGGCGCCTAACACCAGGAGCTGAACAAACATGGACATGACACCACACGAATCACCTGATATAAACTCTACCGCGAGCATCCTCCAGGACCGTATCACTGATGCCCTGACACCCGCCGTGCTCCAAATTGTGGACGATTCCCACCTTCATAAAGATCACCTCCAGGGCCCCAAGCTGCTGGAAGCCCAGGGAGGCGGGCACTTTACCGCAACCATTGTTTCGGCTGAGTTCGATGGCCTGCCGTTGGTTCAGCGCCATCGCCTGGTCTACGCGGCCGTGGGGGATCTTATGGGAGGCAAGGTGCACGCCCTCTCGATGAAGACGCTGACACCGGCGGAGTGGGAGCAATCATAGTTGCAGCCCGGGGTGATGGGCTCTTGTTTCTCCCCGGCAGCCTCCCTTTTGAAGTTGCGCCTCGTGGAAGTATTAAGCATCCTATCATCGCAAAGGCGCTGCTGAAGTAAATGAATGCCCGATTGGAAACAAAAAGATGAAATTCAAGATCGGCCAGGTGGTTAGCCACAAGTTGTTTGATTATAAAGGCGTCATATTTGGGGCCGACCCACGGTTCAAGGGCACCGCTGCCTGGTATCAGCAGGTGGCCAGGAGCAGACCGCCGAAGGACAAGCCCTGGTATAGAGTATTGGTCCACGGCAGCGCACAAACTACTTATGTGGCCGAACGTAACCTGGAAATCGAAGAGAGCGCTATAGCCATTGAGCATCCGCTCATGCCCCTGCTGTTCGATGACCTGGAGGGTAGCGCCTATACTCGGACGTTGAGTTGGGATGGCGACGTACCCCTCATTCCGAGCACAATTGCCATAGCCTGAACCAGTTTCAGCGCCCCTTTGCTAACACGGATGGCGCACGCCGGCATGTAGGCTTTATGATTCCTGCAGGGGTTGGGAGCCGCAGGCCGATGCTTAACGCGCATGCCGTCATCTAAATCGACATGCCTGTGGCTGCGGAGTTCGCCCGGTCCACGCATGCCCTGAAACATGCCATCGGCCTGCCCGGGACTCCCCGTGGGTCCGCCCAGGGCCAGGGCGGGCGAGCCTGCCGAACCCCGCCGTTGGCGGGGGATAGGTCTGTCCCAGGCACTGCGATAGAGTTTATCCTGAGCAAACCGAAGGGCTCACCACAGGCCGGGCAAAGCGACACCTGTAGGTGGCCTGATGTTTTTACTGGGCCGGCTGACCATCGCCTGGGCTGTTGCATGATTGTTATAAATTACCCAACGGCCACTACATCGCCCGACTGCTGTCTGATGAAGGTTCTCAGTTCAAATCCACCAGACCACAGTCCGACGATAAACTAGTTGCGCCCGTCGTTTGCCACCCTTGAGGCCACAATCAAACCGTTGACTTGCAGGGAGTCTCTTATTGGTTTTAACTGGGGGCGTCTATAAATTCCTGACAACTACACCACTGAAGTCTCCAACGATTGTTTGCGCTGTACCACACGGCAAGTGATTCAATTTATAGGTGAGGAGTTACCCCATGAGTATCCGCTCTTTCGTCCAAGGTATCTATGACCAACAGATCGATGAGCTGACTGGCTCCCGGGAGTTCAAAGCGATTGAACTTGGGAAAGCCACGCGCCAGGAGTACGACGCTTTCATCGGCAATGTAATCGCCACGCATCTGAACTCTCCGCAATACTTGGCATTCCTCTATTCGGTGGCTCCGCCCGCAGCCAGGGACCGTCTCAAGCACAACATGTTGGAGGAGCTCGGTCTGGAAGAGGAAACCGGCGTCTCCCATCCTGATCTTTTGAGGAGGTTGGCTGATGGGGCCGGATTGACCGGCCAGCTGCCAAAATTCGAGCAACAGGCGGAGGAGAGGCTTAGAGATGTAGCCAGCAAGCGGTTGCTCTATGGAACGCTCAAAGAAGGCGGCCTGAGCGCGATGTGCGAAATCAATGCCTTCGAGTACATGCTCTCACGAGTTTCGGGCTCCATCGCAACCGCTCTGGAGCAGCACCGAAAACTGGACCACGACACGCTGCTCTGGTTCACCCATCACTCGGTAGTAGATGTGCAGCACGCCGAGGAAGGATTTCAATCCATTGACGACTTTGTGGAGTACTACGAATTTTCGGTGGAGGACGCCCAGACGATAGTGGAAATGAGTTTGCGCGAAAATGCCTATATCAAACGGTATTTTGGTGACATTAGCCAGGGCCGTGCCGCCGGCATGCTACGCGATGATCCTTGAGTCGGCCACCATCTACGGCCTGGAAATCCCATTTATCGAGGGATTCAGCCACAGCACGAAGTCACGCACGTTCAGTGATGCCATAGTGGTCAAA
>JACZSB010000382.1 GCA_022574435.1 Fidelibacterota bacterium | reverse complement strand
ATGATCAGGATCGGGTCGGCCAGGGCAATGCCCTTATCCTGCGTTAGCCGGGGATAGACCAGGTCCAGTTGGGCCAGGAAGGTAAATTCGCGCCAGGGCAGGCTGGTGCCACCGCTGAGGACCAGGGGTAGATGGTCGACGTAGGCCTGCTCCCCGCTTTCGGCCGCCACCCGCCAGGAGTAGGAGCCGGTGACATTTTCAGCCCGGACCGCCAGGCTGAGGCCGCTTGACCGCCGGTAAAGGACTCCCACATCGATGGCAAAACCTCTGGAATCTTCATCCGCCAGGGCGATGAGCAGTAGTTTGGCATTCATTCCCACGCTGATGGTCGGGGTGAGCTGGTTGGCGAAGGTCAAGATGGCAAACTGCTCGGCATAGGACAGGTTACCGGTGGGCTGGCCGATACTGTTGCGCCCCTGGATTTGATCGTCGCCGGCCCGCAGGTAGCTCAGGCCCACGGCTGCGGTGGGGGGCAGGAAAAAGGTCGCGCTGACGCTTTGCAGGGAGCGGTTCAACGGCAGGGCGATGTAGGACAGCCCCACTTCTGCCCGGTTGACGTAGGTGGCGCTGGCCGGATTGGCCAAGGCCGAATAGCCGCGGTTCAGATCGGCCACCAGGGCGCCGCCCAAAGCCACCGAGCGGGCATTGGTGCCCAGCCGCAGGGAGGCGCCGGCGTAGCCTCCCAGGCCGGCCACGGCCGGCAGGCGGGTCAATAGCAGCAGGCAGGTCAGGAATAATCTCATTTGATCACAATCACTTTGGTCCAGTAGTCGCTGGAACCCAGCGCCAGGCGGCAATAATAGACCCCATTGGCCACTTCGAATCCGGCCTCATTGCGACCGTCCCATACCTGGCTGAAGTCGCCGGCCGAGCCGTGTTGCCGGGCGGCGAGACTTTTGACGGGGTTCATGGCAAAATCATAGATGTCCACCCGGGCGGTACGGCCTTCCTCGGTAGCAGTAATGTGGTACTGAAAGCGCACGTGCCCCGCCCCCTGCAGCACGTTGTGCACCGACAGGTAAAAGGGGTTGGGATAGGCGTAGAACCGGACCTCACCGGCGGTGGTGGTGGAGATAAAACTGCGGTCTATCCGCCAGGTGATGCCCTGGTTAGCGGTATGCGCCAGGCCGTCGGGTGTGCCGATCCAAAGGGTGCTGTCCCGGCTGTCGATCAGAGCTCCGTAAACCTCCTCGGTCCAGACCCGCTCGCCGGTAATGGCGTCCTCGGCGCCCTGGAATAGGGCCCAGCTGCGGCCGTCTTTCGATTTGAACAGGCCGTTTTCGGTGGACACATAAATGTCGTCTCCGAATGAGGTGATGTTGTTGGCCTTTTCCCCCAGCAGGGTTGTTTGCCAGGTGCGGCCGCCATCCTCGGTGTAGCTCACCCCCCGCTGCTCCTGCGGGTCCTCGGCGTTCCAGGTGGCGGCCCAGATGCGCTCCACGCCGGAGGCCACCTGGTGATGAAGGGCCACCACCCAGTTACCGCTCAACTGGTTCCAGCGGCTGGTGTAATGGGTCCAGGCGATGCAGCCGGCCTCATCGATGATACCCTTATTTATGCCGGCCACCGTTCCCACCCACACCAGGGAATCGTAGGCGATCACCGAGAAGGCCTTGTGGTTATGATTGCCGCCGTCCTTGGGGTCCAGCGGGTTGAGCTGGTAGCCGGCGGGGACGTCGCTGCACGAGAGGGTAGTATCTCCATCCCGGGGCAGTAGGATTACCGACCAGCCGCTCGTGGCCAGGTCGTACATGCGCAAACCACCGGCCCAGCTGGCCGCCCAGATCAGGCCCTTGGCATAGGCCAGGTCATAGGTAGTATTGAAGATCGCGGTAGTAACCGCCAGCCGCCGGACAGTGCTGTCACCCAGGGTGGCGACCAGAAAGGTGTCGCTGTCCACCGGGTCCTGGGGCTGTGGCAGGTAGGTCCAGGTGTGGCCGAAATCGAGGGAATAGGAGATCCCGGTGCCCATGGCGTTATACTCGCCGGCAATCAGTGTGTCCATGATACCGGCCACCGCTACTGTGGAATCGTCCACCGCCAGGGCCGAAACGCCGGCCCGGGGCAGACTCACTTCTTCCGCCACATAGGAACGGAAAGTCAGCCCCCGGTTTGCAGTGAGGGTCAAGCCGCGGTTACTGCCGAAAAACAGCAGCGAGTCGCCCGTGGCATAGATGTCGATGATGCTGTTGCCCGCCAGGCCGGAGTAGGAGGTCGAATCGCCGTAGTAGGAGGCGTTGCTGTCGACCAGCGCCTTGGACAGGGCGAACTGCCGGGGAATAACTTGTGCCTGCACCCCCAGGGCGCCAAGCAGACAGAACGCCAGCGCCCGCCTCACTGTACTACCACCCGGTGTATAACCGTATCGCTTACGGCGTTGCTCAGGTCCCGGGCGCTGAAGCGATATTCGTAGGTACCTGTGGAATCGGTGGACGAAAGGCTGATGATCAAGCTATATATGCCGTCGCCGGCCGTGACGTCGCCATAGGCCGTCAATTGACCGTTATCCTCGAGATAGAACGGATTGCCGTTATTGGCCAGACTACTGTCCGGCTTAAGCATGGTGAAGCTTACGTCCTTCACATCTCCCAGCCCATCCTGATCGGAGACGGTGGCCCGGAGGGTGTCCAATGTGAAAAATCCACTGGGCGGCAGGCTGAGGGTATCGGCGGCGCTCACAGCCACGATCTCAGGCTTGCGATTGACCAGGATCAAGGTATCGCCGGCGGTATGGAGCCGGTCGTCCAGCGAGGTGAGAAAGAAAAAGCGTACCGAGCCTACCGTGCCGAATGGCAGGGGGGAGTCGAAGCGGCGGGAGTAGATGCCGTCGGCGCCCACACTGTCGCCCGCGGCCCCCACGTCACCCAGGGAAATACTGAGCAACAGATCGGCCGAGCCCAAGGTATCGATCAGTTCCGCCGAAGCGGGATAGAGCTCCACCCAAACAGAGTCGGGGGC
>JACZSB010000381.1 GCA_022574435.1 Fidelibacterota bacterium | reverse complement strand
ACATTCAATGTGGGCGGCCAGAACACGCCGGAGTTTAAGGAATATTCCAAGCGATCCAATGCAAACGGTGAAGCACATGGCGGCAAACTACTGGGAAAATATATTATCAGCAAAAATTTAGGGCAGGGAGAAATGCCCCATGTAGTATTCGTTGTGGAATATCCATCCCTAGAAGTAGCCGAAGCGTCATTCGCCAATCCGGATTACAAATCAATTATTCCCCAAAGGGATATCGCTTTTAAGGAAATGAAAACCCTGCTTTCTGGGTAATGCGTGATCAACACCATTGGCCACCTGTAGTCACCCCCTGGTCAAATTCCTGTCTAGTTTTCCTGCCCCCTTTTATATCTCACGACGGTAGGTACATGAACTGAAAATCCATGTGTCGGCGGTTCAGCCGGAGCGACCAAAGGGAGCGTAGACCTGCGAAGCGTAGCGCCGCGACTGGAGCCTGTGCCGAACACCGCAGGTGGAGGTGTCCCGAGCCACAATGAAAATGGCCCCTTTTCCCATCGAGAGAAGAGACTTTTCCATTTGTTGTCGCCATCCCCATGACAGTGCCGAATTGCTCAGGATTGGGCACCACGGACTTTTATTAACCGTTTTAACTACCCGTTTTTGAATCGTCATTAGGTTTGCTGTGAGCACTGCCAGTAGGATACTCTGTTCGCCAAAACTATGTCGAACCCGGGTTCCGCTGCATTGCAATTGGACGAAAAAGGTTCATTTTAGGCGCCTGATCCCTCCGCGCTTACCACCGTGGTAATTCCTTTCATTTTGCCGCTGCTTATTGCTCCAATGCTCCGGCACACCGAGTAGGGAGCGCCTGCTTTGTACTCCTCATCTAGGTCCGTATGCTCACCACCATGGGGCTGGAGGTTGTCGCGGTTTATTGCTGCTGTTTGTTTGCTACTGGGAGTGCTCCAAACTTCTAAGTCGTAGGCCATCGCTTCGAATCCGATCCGGGGTAGAAGGCCTCGACTCACATCGTATGGTTGGGCTTATTTTATTCTGGCAATGTAGACAACCCACAGTTTGGGCCGCAACAACCGTTGAGAGTGGAGAAATTTGCGGCGGAGCGAGCACTAACTCTGGTCTGCGGACTGTAAGGAGGAACCAATACATTTAAAGCAAGTAGGCTATCCTGTAACTGCCGCATTTGAAACGGAGAAAGTGCATATGTACACGGTTCATCAAATGTCAATTACCCAGGGCTTCCTCACCGCGCTGTTGGCTGTGGCATGTATGCCTGCCGAGAAAACATCTATCGATATACCCCTGGATACCACCACGGGTCATCCAATAGTAGCGCTTATGATAAATGGCAGCGGACCGTACAACTTTATTGTCGATACGGGAGCACCAGTCGGCGTGATAGATTCTAAATTGGCCGGCAATCTAGCGCTAGTTGCCTTCGACTCTGCCGAAATCGGAGACGGTACCACAAGCGAAATGACGCCCCGGTACTACATCGGCTCGCTTATTATAGGCGGATACAATTTTGAGGATATACCGTTAGATGACTTTCCCTTGGGAGAGATATTTGTCTCAAATATTCAGGGAATAATTGGAATGGATACCTTTGAAAGTGGCTTATTGATATTTGATTTTCCTTCCAATCGTCTCATTTGGGAGGAGGGAGAAGGGCTGAAACCGGGAGAAGAGGTATTGCCATATGAACTGGATGAAGGTCAATTCACCATATTCTTGACAATCGATGATGACCAGTATGGGGTGCACCTCGACACCGGCTCCGGCACCGGATTTACATTGCCTGGTGAGATGAGAGATAAATTTTCTTACATCCGGGATCCGATAATCGTTGGCCGAGCGCGGACAGTCTCGCGTGAAATTGACGTTTGGCGGGGTCGATTAGCTGGCAGCATTGAATTAGCCGGCAGCACCTTCGTGGACCCTGACATATCCTTTATCGATGGATTAAAAAAAGGCAATATTGGCCAGAAGATTCTGCGCACATATATTTTATCCATCGATCAAGCCCATAAACTCATCCAGCTCAAACGTCCTTAGGCACGGGGAGAAAATGTAATGCGCATCAGGGGCCAGAGCAGCCTGGCATTGGGATTGTTTCACTGAAAATAAACAGTACCTCCGAAATTTTATTGCTCATTTAAGGCACGCTTGCTGCCTGCTCCCATCTAAAAGCTTGCGTGCTTATCAATCGCCCTGGTTTCACGCCTGACAAGTAGGCCGTAGGCCATCGGCTCGACTTCGATCTCTGGTACCGGTAAATACTCGGATATCTCTAGAAGTGAATCGGGCTTTACTTCAGACCGGAAGAACTCCTCCAACTGGTACGCATCTATCACTGCTGACCGCCTACCGTCATAAATTATATTTAGTCGATGGGGAGAGAGTGCCACAGATGGTAGCGGTCGTATCTCAGTGGACGCCACCGAGCGGGGCTTGCTAGAACGATAGCGGGTCAACCAGCGTCGGTTTACTGCAGGGACGTTTCAAAGGCTCCCTGGTGGCCAACTACTTCATGCATCTGGCTACGGAACGAAAACTCATCCACTGGGTGCTGATCCTGACGGCCCTGTTTTTTCTGGCCCTTATATTCATCCCCCTATCCGATACACTAACCAATGTAGGCAATTAGCATGTGCCGTCCCAATCACACCGGATACCCCTCGGGCGAACATACTCTGCGGAAGGATCTGATCCTATGAACGATTATGGCCTCTGGCTTCCAGGAAGCGCCTCCACCTTCGCTGAGGCAATTGACGGTTCCATAAACCTGGTGCATCTGCTGATGTTGCTCATGTTTATTGGCTGGGGCGTCTTCTTTGTCCTTTTCCTTATCCGCTATCGGCAAGGGGCCGGCCGAGCCGTGGTTCCCACAGGATTTCCCAAAAAGGCTATCCCGTTGGCGATGATCGCCTTCGTTACCATATTTGATGGCTACATGCTGCTGGGCCACGACCTGCCATTCTGGAAGCATTTTAA
>JACZSB010000380.1 GCA_022574435.1 Fidelibacterota bacterium | reverse complement strand
GAGACCGCGGCCCGGGGGATTTTGTTTGGGTAAAATCATTCCTCACCCGGGCAACCGTTTGTGGCTTCATAGATTTCCTTCACCAAGGTCATTCCTTTTTGCCGGACTTCTAAATCTCCATAACTCTTGAACGAATTACCCATGGTTTCGCAAGTCCCAAGCCTCAAGCCCCCTCTTTAACAGCAATTGCTTCGATCTCAATTTCAGCCCTCAAAGGCAGCGCGGCCACCTGCACTAACGACCGGGCCGGCGGGTCTTCCTTAAAATAGCGGGCGAACACCTTGTTCAGCACCGGGAAGTTGTCCAGGTCGGTGACGAATATGGTGAATTTCACCACCTGGTCCAGGCTGCTGCCGGCACTAGCCAGAATCCCCGACAGGTTGTGCAGCACCTGGATAACTTGCTCCTCAAAGGAACCATCAATCAACTTGCCGGTGGCGGGATCGATCGGTATCTGACCGGCGGTGAAGATCAGATTTCCCCAGCAGACCCCCTGGCTGTAGGGACCGATGGCAGCGGGGGCCTTATCTGTGTGGATTACGGTGCGCATGGATGACCTAAAAGTTACGAGTTACGAGTTTCGGGTTACGAGTTTCGAGTTTGAGATAGATGGGATGGTATTCTCATTTTCTGCGAACCAGCTTTCCTAGCCCACGGCGACTTCTGCGGGGTAGGCTGCCATAAGCCATGATCACTGCAACACACTTATCAAACAGGTGCCCAGTCTCCTGATCCAGGGAACGCCGGCTATCTTTATTTGGTATCGAGTTTAAGGAAATTCAAGGGCGGTAAGATATGATTATTGCGGGGCACTGGCCGAAGATGGGCATAAGAATTCACAGCCCCGCTAATGGCGGGGGTTTGTTTGTTTAATCTAGGGTATTTATACCTTCGCAATTTTTCGAAAGCCGTAAACGCCCTCGACCGTGGTCGGCTTTATCACCACTCCCAGCCGTGAACGGCTGGGCTAAGCCACTGATAATCTGTCCTCGCATTAGCCCAGCCATTTATGGCTGGGACGAATACCACAACCTTGGGCGCTCCGGTAGGGGCGCACTGCGGTACGCCCTCTTCAATGCGGGATCGCAAAGACCCAGCCGGGTGCAATTTCAGAAGCGGTACTCATAACTCAAGACGGGATATGGATATGGAACCATATACTCGAAGAAAAATGTACCTATCGCGGCGCCCGTAGCCAGGAAACCCTGGCGGCCTAGAGGCCACTGGTAGGCAATTAAAGTATTTACGATAGTTAAGGTAAACACTTCAGGGATGAAAGGTCCTATGGATGTTGAAAGCACAAGCCCTTTACCATTGTAACGCCTCTGGTAGGCAATACCGACCGACAGGTTTTGGAGTAGGACGCCGGCACCGACATAAAATGAAAAATGAGACCCGACGAATAGGTCCTTTGTAATCTCAAGGAAATTGGCGTTCCGGGAGGTACCGAATCCTACATTAAGAGACCACGTCCGGGGTCGTTGCTCATCTTTAGTTCCACTCGCAGGTTGGCTAGATCGCTCAATATCGGGGCGGCCGCCCCTTCGCCCCCCGAAAGTATCTCCGCCACCTGCTTCATCCCCACAGTGAGCATCTCCTCCAGCCCGCCCCGCAGGTCGTAGTCGGACACCCCCAGCAGCTTGCCGGTCTCAACGTCCACCACCCGGGCCGAAACGGTGAACATGGCGCCCAGCTTACTGATCCGGCCCCCCACCACCTGCCGGGCGCCTATCAGCCGGCCCACTTCCACCAGGCAGTCGTTGGTGGTGCAGCCCGACAGCTGGAAATCCTGTTCGAGGAGTATCTCCTCCATCAGCCCCCGCTCCACCACCTCGAACTGGCCCAGGCGAAACAGTTCGTTGCGTAGCCGGTCGGTAAGGGCGATGGCCTCGGTCGGGGAGATGCCGTTGGCCTCAAAGTCGAGTATAGCGATGGGGATATTTTGGGCAGGCAACCTGGCTGCCTGGAGTAAGACTGCAATCGCTAAAAGCAATCCGGCATTAAATCGGCCTGACCGGTATTGAGGCTGTAACATGGCATGGTTCTCGTGATAATGGCTGATTGGGACGGGTAAAGGTAATGCCACCGGCAGGATGAAACCAAGGGGCAGGTAAAGCCCTAGATTGGTAAGAGCTAACCGGTAGTTTTTAGTATCCCGTATTTAACGGGCAGTAGACTTTCCAGGCTCACATGTTTTGAGGCCTCGAGAATCTCAATGCCCACAATTCTGTTATCCTTACCTATATCAAGCACAACATTATCCGTGACTCGCTTGTTTATTATATCTTGCTTGCTCTCATCCAACCGGAAGTAGAGCAGGTCCGTTTTATCATCATATTGAATTCTCATTTCTGTTCCTTCCATATTCCGTAAAATACGTAAACCGTCACGGTTATCACAGTATTATCTTCGATGGCATAAATCACTTCCACTCTCTTTTGTTCATAATACTCACCATGACGGTCCCTATTAAAGTCGTATACTTTCGCTTTACCCATGCGCCCATGTTTGGCCTGAATTGTCGACCCCGTATTAAGTACGTCTTTAATCTCATTCTCATTAGTGCCACGTTCCTCGGCCCGTTCTAAAGTGTGCGGGTCAATTCTAATTTCCATTTATTATCCCTTACCGATCTCATCTACGATTTCATTACGTGAATGAACTCGAAATGAAACTCACCCCCTTCGCTCACGCGATGCCCCCTCTCTCGAAAGAGAGGGGGAGACACGCAGTGTCCGGGGTGAGTTTCCGGATTCCGTAGGGTGCAGGAATTAATCAGGATTACCTACATGGTGATTAATGTGTTCCCGATGTCCCGGTTCGTTCAGAACTCACCCCCCGGCCCCCTCTCTTTCAAGAGAGGGGGAGGCACGTAGTGTCCGGGGTGAGTTTCCGGATTCCGTAGGGTGCAGGAATTAATCAGGATTACCTTTGACCGATAATACACAGGGTGAGTTCCTTGA
>JACZSB010000054.1 GCA_022574435.1 Fidelibacterota bacterium | reverse complement strand
GGCTATCAGGCTCTCGCCATCGGGAAGCTCCGTTCCCAACACCGCCTGTAGCGGCGGCAGCGTCATGGCCGCGAGCTGCAGGGTCAGCGCCCCCGCGGTTCCGAGCAAAAGCCAGCCGTCGCCGCGGAAAAAGCGTTGCCAGATCGGCAGCCTCTCACTTCGCGTCGACAGGACGAAGGCGTTCTGGAACAGGACGGTTGCAAGCAGTACGCTGTTCCGTGCCTCCTCCAGAGAGGCGCCGCGCCGGATCTCCCATGCGAGCAGCGCGGCGGCAAAGAGGGCCATCACCGTCGCCGGCACGAGCATCAGGATCAGCGCGGACCGATCGATCAGGGCAGTTCCAGCGCGACGCGGCTTGCGATCGAGTTCCCCGCCATCGCCTCGGCCGAAGGCAAGCGTCACGGTTTGAGCGCCCTCGGTGACCAGGTTGCTCCAGAGCAGTTGAACCGCCGTCAACGGCAGCGGCAGTCCGGTCACGATCGTCGTCAGGAACATGCCGATCTCCGCCATGCCGGTGGCGAGCAGGAAGATGACGATCCGCCGAAGGTTGGCGAAGGTCACTCTTCCTTCCTCCACGCCGGCAACGATCGAGGCGAAGTTGTCGTCGACCAGGATCAGGTCGGCCTGCTTGCCGGGCTGGACGGTGCCGATCTCCGCCTCCAGCCCGAGGCAGCGGGCGGCGTCGCCGGTGGCGGCCACAATCGCCTGGGCTCGGTCGGCCGGGTCCTCCGATTTAAAGATGCCCGACCCCACGAATACGGACTCGGCCCCCAACTGCATCATCAGGGCGGCGTCGGCCGGTGTGGCAATGCCTCCCGCGCTGAAGTTGGGCACGGGCAGCTTGCCGATCTTGGCCACCTGCTGAACCAGGCTGAAAGGGGCGCCCAACTCTTTGGCAGTGGCCATCAATTCCGACTGGTCCTGGACGGTCAATTTACGGATTGTTCCCTGGATGGAACGCATGTGGCGCACCGCCTCCACAATGTTCCCGGAACCGGCCTCGCCTTTGGTGCGGATCATAGCCGCCCCTTCACCGATCCGGCGCAACGCTTCACCCAAATCCCGGGCGCCGCAGACGAACGGTATCTTGAATCGATGTTTCTCGATATGGTGGGCCTCATCGGCGGGGGTGAGCACTTCACTCTCATCGATAAAATCCACTTCCAACGCTTCCAGGATCTGGGCCTCGGCGAAATGCCCGATACGGCATTTAGCCATGACCGGTATGGAGACCGCCGCTTGAATCTCCTTTATCATGCCGGGGTGAGACATGCGGGCCACCCCGCCATCCCGGCGGATGTCGGCCGGAATCCGTTCCAGCGCCATAACAGCCACGGCTCCCGCCTGCTCCGCTATTTGGGCCTGCTCCACGGTGGTGACGTCCATAATCACACCGCCTTTGAGCATCTCAGCCAGGCCGACTTTGACTTCAAATGATCCTGTTTCCTTGGCCATGGTACTACTTCCTTACCCTATCAGATGATCGCAGCATTAAATCTAATCACGCGGTGTATCCACGGGCAGCATTTGTTTGAGGGGCCGAGCTCAGGCCAGAGTGGATTGCCGCTGCCGTGACAGGGCTTCAATCCCTTCCCGGACCTCGGTGATCAGGTAGTCCGGGGTAGAGGCGCCGGCTGATACACCCACCTTGCGGGCCCCTTCAAACCACTCCGGTTGGAGATCTCCGGCACAGGTCACCTGGTAGGTGCGCGGGTTTCGCTCCAACGCCAGGGTGGTAAGACGCTTGGAGTTGGCCGAGGTGAAGGAGCCGATGACGATCATGACGTCCGACTCGGCCGCCAGGGTCTTGATCTGCTCGTGGTTACGCTTGGTGGGGAAGCAAATAGTGTTCACGAAATGCAGATCGTAAACCTTGGTCATGAGAACGTTGATCACGGCCTGCACGTTCTCGATCATCTGGGTGGACTGACTCACCACCGCCGCGCGTTTCATCTTCCTGAGCTTTTGGGCTTCCTCGGGCGTTGACACTATAATGGGATTGGGTATCTGGCTGGCGATGCCCACCACTTCGTCATGGCCATGATCGCCGATGATGATCACCTGCCGGCCATCGGCTGAAGTGCGGCGTACCTCCTCGTGAATTTCCCGCACCAGGGGACAAGTGGCATCAATTATGTTGACATTATTTTTCTGGGCCCGCTCCCAGAGCTCCTCGGTAGTCCCGTGAGCTCGGAAAAGAACCTGGGCGCCGTCGGGAACCTCGTCCAGCGATTCCACCACCTTGGCGCCCGCCTCCGCCAGGTCCCGCACTACCTGTTCATTGTGCACGATATCACCCAACATATAGACCTGGCCGTATTGTTCGGCCGCTTCGTAAGCCAGTTGGACTGCGTCGCGCACGCCAAAGCAATAGCCTGCGTCCCTGGCAACAGTGATTTCCATTTCCCGGGCCACCTTCAGTCAATCCTCGGCGTGGTGATACCTACCTGTTTCTGGTACTTCCCATTGCGGTCCTTATACGAGGTCCTACAAGGCCCGGTTCCTTCAAAAAACAGCACCTGGCACAGTCCCTCAAACGAATAGACTTTGGCGGGTAATGGGGTGGTGTTGGAAATCTCCAGGGTGGCGTAACCCTCCCACTCCGGCTCGAAAGGGGTGACATTGACGATGATGCCGCAACGGGCGTAGGTAGACTTGCCCACACATAGGGTAAGCACATTGCGCGGTATGCGGAAATACTCTACACTGCGCGCCAGGGCGAAGCTGTTGGGGGGTATAATGCACTCTGATCCCTTGAAATCGACAAATGAGTTGGGATCGACCTGTTTAGGGTCAATGATGGAGTTGTTCACGTTGGTGAATATTTTGTATTCATCGGCCACCCGCAGATCATACCCATAGGAAGAAATTCCAAACGAAATTTTCCCCTTGCTCACCTGGGCAAGTTCGAACGGATCGATCATTCCCTCTTCCCGGGCCATCTTCTCAATCCAGACGTCGGGCATAACCCCCATGGCTGCTCCTACCCACTCTCCCCGTGAGCAGCGAGCTTGGCTTCCAGCAGGGGCAATAACAACTCCAGCACCTGGCGCCACGGTTTCTCCATGACGATACCTGAGGCGAAGGCATGCCCGCCGCCACCTAAACGTTTAGCGACATCATTGATAGAGACGCGGCCTTTGCTGCGCAGGCTCACTTTGGTCCGCTCCGGAGTCAACTCGGTGATCAGTGCAGCCACCTCAACTCCATCGATAGCACGGATAAATTCCGAGAATCCTTCAATATCTTCCAGCCGGGCGCCGACCTGGGCCAGATGCTCCGCGGTCAATACACACCAGCCAATGCTCTGGTCGTCCGAATACTCGATGTTTTCCAACAGTTTACCCAGCAGCCGTATTTGAGTATGGCTACGACGCTCAAAGATCTGTTTGTGGATTTCATACGGCCGGAGCCCGGTCTCCAGCAGATCGATGGCCATCTGGTGGGCCTCGACATTGGTATTGTCATATTTGAAAGAACCGGTATCGGTAACCAAGGCGGTGTATAAGGCCTGGGCCATGGTAGCTGTCAACGGGCTCTGGCTATAGATTTTCAGAAACCGCCACACCAGTAAACCCGCCGCTGGAGCATTACTGTCCACAACTACGTAGCTGTAGTCCGGTTCCTGCTCACTATGATTGTAAGCAGCCGGGGGGTGGTGATCGATGGTGGCCAGGGTAATTGAGTGCCGCTTGAGGGCGGTCCCCACAGCCCCCAGCCGCCGGAAATCAGCCAGGTCGAAATCTAGTGCCAGATCGCATCCCGCCAGCCAGGCCTCGTCGCGCGTTGCATCGAAGCGCTCCACCCAGCTATGCGGGTCCAGGAATCGGTAGGGCTCGGGCATGGGGCTGGTGATTAGTGCCCGGCAATCCTTGCCCAGCGATTTCAAATATTCGCACATGGCCAGCAGGGAACCCAGTCCATCGCCGTCCGGGTTTTCATGTGTGGAGAGCAGTATACGCCCTGCGGAGGTTAACGCCTCATTCAGGGCCTGGAAGGCCCCCGTCAGATCGCTATCGGACTGGGCGACCAGTGTATTGATTCCCTCCTGCTGGTTATCGGCAGTCACCAAGAATAATCATTCCGTTTGGAATGCCTCCCTATAAATCATTGTTAAACAATCTGTTACCATGAGCAGTGCCTATTTTCGTCATTAAAACGATCTGAAATTTACGCCGAAAAGCGAACGGTTGCCAAGCCAGTCCGGTCAGTACCCAGCGCCTGTCCTAGAAGTCGATCCCCGGCTGGGCCTTGATCCCCTGCTGATAGGGATGTTTAACCTCCCGCATCTCGGTCACCAGGTCTGCCTGCTCAATCAGGAATTCAGGGGCGCCCCGGCCGGTGATGATCAGGTGGATATTTGACGGCCTGGCCGCCAGCACCCGCTTGACATCCTCCGGCGAGACCAGCCCGGTCTCAAGCGCTACGTTCAGTTCGTCAGCGATCACCAGGTCGTGTCTGCCGCCCTGCAGGGTACCGACAAGCAGCTCCATGGCCGCCGCCGCGGCCTCCCGGTGGACCTCCTCAGGCAGGTCGTCATCCTGTATCTTGTAGAATCCGGCTCCCATGCGATGCAGCTCGAAGCGCTTGCCGAACGCCGCGGCGCCCTTTATCTCGCCGTACCTCCAGGTACCCTTGATGAATTGGACCATGCACACATTCCACCCATGGCCCAGGGCTCGCAGGGCCGTGCCCAGTGCGGCGGTGGTCTTGCCCTTCCCCGCGCCAGTGTATACCAGCAGCAGGCCTTTACGACGGGGACTGATCATGGCAGGATTTCATCACGGAAAGATGATATAGAGCACCGGGAACAATACTTATTCTGACCATAAAAGAACCGCCGGATACCATACTCAAGGACAGCTGCATTAATTAGCGTTTTTTTATATCCTTTACCACACCAACGGGCAATGAGCGGCCTGCTCCACCCACCCCATTCACTCCGTGAAGTCCCCTCCCTCGCTGAGGGAGGGGATTTAGGGATGGGTGCTAATCCCGGCGGTTAAAACAAGCTCCCGGCCGCCACGGCGCTGTTGGAGACCAACAGCATAGGAAATACTCCCATCCCCAGAGCGACCACCACCAGCAGTACCAGCACCGGGACCAGTGTGGCGGGCAGAACCACGGGGCTCTCGTCATCCGCTGTCTCCATATACATGGCCACCACCGGCCGCAGATAATAATAGACTGAAACCAGGCTATTTAGAACCGCCAGCACAACTAACCAAATGTAGCCTTCGCTCACCGCCGCGCTGAAAACAAAGAACTTGCCGAAGAACCCGGCGGTGGGTGGGAAGCCCGCCAGGGACAACAGGGCTAAGGCGAACATAGCTGCCATGACCGGATTGCGGCGTGCCAATCCGCGATAGTCGGTCACTTCCAGCCCGGCTTCATTTTCCTTTTCAATGGCCGCTACGATCCCAAAGGCCGCCAGGGTGGTGGCTCCATAGACCGCCAGATAGTAAATAATCCCGAAGGCACTTTCCAACGAACCTACCAGTATGCCTATGGCCAGGTAGCCGGCATGGGCCACACCGGAATAGGCCAGCATCCGCTTCAGGTTGTCCTGCCGCAGGGCCGAAAGGTTACCCACCGTCATGGTCAGGGCCGCCAGGACCCAGATCGCGCCCCACCAATGCCGGGTAGTGACGGCAAACACCACCACCACTAGCTTGAGCAGCGCGGCAAAACCGGCCACTTTGGGACCAGTGCTCAAGAAGGCTGAAATGGAGGTTGGCGCACCCTCATAGACATCGGGGGCATACATGTGGAATGGCACCAAGGCGACCTTGAAGCTGAAACCGATCAGCAGCAGGCCGAAACCGGTCAGTGTCAGCGCCGATGACAAATGGGTATCGTTCAATATCGCCTGGCTGATGGCATCGTAATGGGTGGAGCCGGTGCTGCCGTAGATCAGGGCCGCGCCGAACAGGAAGAAACCGGTGGAGAAGGCTCCCAGCAGCAGGTACTTGAGGCCGGCTTCGTTGGAGCTGACCCGGTTGCGATAAAATCCAACCAGGATGTACAGGGAAATCGAGAGCAGCTCCAGACCCAGGAAGGTAATTGCCAGATCGTGAGCCTTGGTCATAAACATCATACCTACCGTAGCGAAGAGCACCAGGGAGTAATACTCGCCCCTTTCCTCCAACGTCTTGCGCAGGTATGGTACGGCCAGTAACAGCGCGCCGCCGCCGAGCACTAGAAATATTACATTCAGGAAGCGGGAAAAATCCCCCACAGCGATCATGCCGGAGTAGAATTGGCCATAGACCGGAAAACCCACTTCCAACACCAGAGCCACCACAATCCCGGCCAAACCAACCCATACCAGCTTGTCCCGGGGCGGTTCCCGCAGCGTTTCCAACAGCAGCAGCCCCAGCGCCGTGACCACCAAGGCCAGTTCAGGAAATGTGCTGGTGATGTCGCCCCAGGTAAGCATTACTCAGTCAATCTTCTGAGGAATAACCAGTACCGGGAAGGGACTGTGGCGCACAATATGCTCAGCCACCGACCCCAGGAGCATTTCCGCCAGGCTGTGCCGCCCGTTGGTGCCCATGATGATCAAGATCGCCTTGGTGCCGCCCGCTAAATGGGATATTTCGTGAGCCGCCGAGATGATGGTCTCGCCCGGTTTGCCTTCATGCAGCTTATACTCCACCTGCAGGTCATCTACCCCTACCGCGGTAACCAGTTCGTGCATCTGCTCCTTAGCGGCCAATGCTATTTCACGGAACTTCTCCTGCATTTGCTGCACACTGACCCGCAGCATGATCATCTCCCCCTTGTCCATGAACTCCTCGTGGACATTCAATACAGTCAAATGGGAATCGTAGCGGGCCGCCATATGCACAGCCACTCGCAGGGCCTCATCGGAACGGGGGCTGAGATCGGTGGCACACATTATATGATCGAACATGATTACTACCTCATGAATATGATGGTGACCAGGATAAAGACCGGTATCAAGATGGTTACCGACCAACCCATGAAGCCGAAGAAGCTGGGCATCTTGATCTTGTTTTCCTCGGCTATGGAGCGCACCATGAAATTGGGCGCGTTGCCGATGTAAGTCATGGCGCCCATGAACACGGCCCCGATGGAGATGGCTGTGAGCATCACCTCGAAGCTTTGCAGGCGCACCAGCAGATCGCCTTCGAAAGCGACCCCGGCCAGAAAATCGCCCGCCTGAGCTTCGGTCAGGTGCAGCTTGCCCAGCGCAGTATTGAAAAATGTCAGGTAGGTGGGGGCATTATCTAGAAAACTGCTCAGCACCCCGGTGGCCCAGAAATATTGCCAGGGCGCTTCCACCGCATCGATAAAGGCCCCCAGGACGCCCTTTGAACCGGCCCGGAGAATAGCCAGGGCCGGGACGATAGTGATGAAAATACCGGCAAATAGATAGGCCACTTCCAGAATGGGGT
Source organism: Fidelibacterota bacterium (assembly GCA_022574435.1). GTDB lineage: Bacteria > Fidelibacterota > Marinisomatia > SCGC-AAA003-L08 > TS1B11 > JACZSB01. The sequence continues at coordinate 4,423 of JACZSB010000054.1, read as the reverse complement.
CCCAGGTGAAGTCGTTGGCCTTGCGCAATTCATGGCTAGTGGTGCGCAGAGAGAGCCAGAGCATGACGATAATTCCCAGGTTGCGGATAATATCCTGCCAGGGCACCAGCACCCCCAGGATCGACACGCTGGGCAGCTCTACTGTGCCACTCATCAGCACCAGCAAGAGAACCCCACCCAGAAAAATGAAGTTATGCACCCCTTCCAGCCTGACCGGGTCGCTGCCGTCGTTAGGCGGCGGTGTCTGGCCGTCCTTTTTTAACATGTAGCTATCCAGCAGATAGAATACCGCCAGCAGTATGAGCACTACTAAAGCCATCTGGGGAAAGAGTCCCAGGGTCCAGAAAAACGGCACTCCGTGGATAAAGCCCAACAGCAAGGGCGGATCGCCCAGGGGAGTCAAAGAACCGCCGATGTTGGCCACCAAAAAAATGAAGAAGATAATTATATGCTGCTTGCTATGGCGCCAGGCGTTTGCTCGCATGACCGGTCGGATCAGGAGCATGGCCGCGCCGGTGGTGCCCACCCAGCTGGCTAACAGGGTCCCGATGAGCAGCAGGACGGTATTCACCAGCGGCGTTCCCACCAGCCGGCCGCGCACGACGATCCCGCCCCCGATGGTGAACAGGCCCCAGAGCACGATGATAAACGGTATGTAATCGACCACGATAATGTGGACGATTTCATGGAAGGCCTCCCCCCGGTAGACCACCAGAAACGGCAGGGCGAATATCAGCGCCCAGGCTGCCGAGAGCTTGCCAAAATGATGGTGCCAGAAGGCCGGCGCCACCAATGGCATGATGGCGATGGACAGCAGGATACCGACGAACGGGATGGTGCTCCAGAGCGGTAGCAGCTCTCCCAGGCTCTTCCCATCCTGGCCACCTGCAGCGGCCAGGGTCAGGGCCGGTGTCAGCAGCAGGGCCGCCGCCCACCAGGCCAGGCGATGGGTAATAGGACGGTTTTTATGGCGTAGGGTTGGAATCACTGGATTTCCTCCATTGATAATGATGTCTCATTCCGGCCGGCCGGAAACGGGACGGAGGTTACCGACGCATGATAACTTTGCACCAGGTGGTCCACCGCTGGTTCTATCCGGCGCAGGAACGGCTGCGGGTAGACCCCCATTATAACGATCAAGGCCAACATCGGCAGGATCACAGCCCACTCCCGGCGGGTCAGGTCCTGCAGCGGTTTGCCGGCCCGGCTAACCTCGGCCACCGCCGCACCGGGAGGGCCGAAGAAAACCCGCTGCACCAGCCACAGCAAGTACACCGCGGACAGGATCACCCCTATAGCGGCTATAATCGCACCTACCGGCTGGGTGCGGTAACTGCCCACAATGATCAGGAACTCGCCCACGAAACCGTTCAGGCCCGGTAGGCCGATGCTGGCCAGGGTGACAATCAAAAACACCACCGCTAAATTAGGCATGGCGCTGGCTAAACCGCCGTAATCGGAGATTTGGCGGGTGTGGGTCCGCTGATAAATAAAGCCCACCAATAGGAACAGGGCGCCGGTGGAGAGGCCGTGATTCACCATCTGGATAACGCCGCCGGTTACCGACTGCAACGATAGGGCGAATATGCCCAGTACCACATACCCCAAATGACTGATGCTGGAATAGGCCACCAGCTTCTTCATATCAGTTTGGACCATGGCCAACAGGGCGCCGTAGATGATCCCCACTACCGCCAGCGTCACCAGCAGGGGAGTGAACCGGGCGGTGGCCAGGGGAAACAGGGGTATGCAGTAGCGCAGGAATCCGTAGCCTCCCATTTTCAACAGGACTGCCGCCAGAATCACCGATCCCGGGGTGGGGGCTTCCACATGGGCGTCGGGCAGCCAGGTATGGAAGGGGAACAGGGGCACCTTAATTGCGAAACTCAGAGCGAAGGCCAGAAACATCCAGGCCTGGGCGCCCGGGGCAATCTGTAGGGTAACCAGCTCCAGGTAGTTCGTGGTGTAATAGCCAAATTGCTCATGCCCTTGGCTGTAGATCGCCAGGATAGCCACCAGCATCAGCAGGCTGCCGAACAGGGTAAAAAGCACGAATTTCATGGCGGCATACAACCGCCGTTGGCCACCCCAGACACCGATAATCAGGTACATTGGGATCAGCATGGCTTCCCAGAAAATGTAGAACAAAAACAGGTCCAGGGACGCGAAAACCCCCAGCATACCGGTCTCCATGACCAGCAGGGCCACCATGAACCCCCGCACGCGGTTGTCGATGGAGTCAAAAGCCGAGAGGATGGTAATGGGTGTCAGGAAGGTAGTGAGCATGATCAGCAGCAGGCTGATGCCGTCCACCCCCACGTGGTAGCTGATTCCCATGCCAAAGGCCGATACCCAGGGTAGCAGCTCAATGAATTGGAAAGTCGCATCCTGGCGGAAACCGACGAACAGCATGTAGGATAACAGGAACGTCACCAGGGAGGACCCTAAGGCCACCCGCTGGATTACTTCCCGCCGGCCCGCAGGCAGCAGCAGGATAATTCCCGCGCCGAAGGTGGGCATGAAGATGATCCCGGTGAGGAGATGTTGCTGCAGCCAATCCATCAGTTCAGGTAGATGTACCCCATAATGAACAATACTCCCACCAGGATGAAGGCGGCGTATTGCTGGATCAGTCCGTTTTGCACCAGGCGGATCAGGCCCCCCGCTTTGAAGAAAATATCGCCGGCGCCGTTCGCGACCCGGTCCACCAGCTTCTCATCGAACCAGCGCCACAACAACCCCGAAAAACTCCTTAACGGCCGCACCACCAGCGCCTGGTAAGCCTCGTCCACGTAATACTTATTGAACGAGAGCCGATGGAGCAGCTGCAGCTTCTGCGCCAGGGCCTCAGCATGTGCGGGCTGCCCAACGTATACCTGGTAGGCATAGTAGGCGCCCCCCAGCGCCACTGCGGTGCTCATGGCCATCAATAGAATTTCCACGAGATGATTGGTGTCCTGAATAGCGCCCTCGGCAACGGTAAATACCGCCACGACCGGCGCCAGGAAATGATGGAAGGCGTTATGCCCGCCCAGAGATTCCGGGATGCCCACGTAACCACCCAGGATAGAGAGGAACGCCAACAGGATCAGAGGGATGATCATTATCGAGGGTGACTCGTGGGGTTCAGGCCTGCCTTTTTCATTGGGCTGTCCATAAAACGTCAGGAAGAGGAGCCGGAACATATAAAAAGAGGTCAGCCCGACGGTAATGATACCTATAAGCCAGATCCAGCTGATGAAACCTGTGTAGTGGGAAAACGCTGCCCAGAGGATTTCGTCCTTGCTGAAGAACCCCGACAGACCGGGAATCCCCGCGATGGCCAATACCCCCACCAGCATAGTGAGATGGGTGCCCGGCATGGCCTTCTTCAGACCCCCCATTTTCCGCATGTCCTGCTCCCCGCCCAGGCCATGGATGACGCTGCCGGCTCCCAGAAACAAAAGCGACTTGAAAAACGCATGCGTGAAGAGGTGAAACATTGCGGCCGTGACCCCCAGGAGTGAGCCAGTCCCCAGCGACAAAAACATGAAGCCCAACTGGCTGATCGTCGAATAGGCCAGGACCCGCTTCAAATCCGTCTGGGTTAGGGCGATCAACGCGGCCAACAAGGCAGTCAACGCGCCCACGACGGCCACGACCTCGAGGGCAAATTCGGAGGCCAAAAACAACGGCATGCACCGGGCAACCATGTACACCCCGGCCGTGACCATCGTCGCCGCGTGGATCAACGCGCTGACCGGCGAGGGACCTTCCATCGCGTCAGGCAGCCACACGTGAAGCGGAAACTGGGCGCTCTTGCCGCAGGCACCGAGCATGAGCAAAAGGCAAATCGCCAGCAAAACCTTTGAGCCCTTCTCGGACCGAGTCGAATCCTGCGAATCGGCTTCATGGTACTCGACATGGTAACGCTCGGGTTGGGCTAACATGGTTTGTCCGAGCACACCCGCGGACGTCACGGTCCCATCGGCCCCCTTGGTATCGTGAAAATTCAGCGTGCCATAGGTGGTCCAGATCAAAAACAGACCCAGGGCAAAGCCAAAATCGCCGACGCGATTGACCAGGAATGCCTTTTTGCCGGCCGCCGCCGCGGCGGGTTTTTCATACCAGAAGCCAATCAGCAAATAGCTGCACAAGCCGACCGCCTCCCAAAACACGTACAGCAGGACGAAGTTGCTCACCGAAACGAGCATCGTCATCGAGAAAACAAACAGCCCGATGTAGCTGAAGAACCGCCAGTAGCCGCGATCGCCGCGCATGTAGCCGGCGGCGTAAATGGCCACCAGCATCGAGACAAACGTGACCATCGCCAGCATGATGGCCGTCAAGGGGTCCAGCATCAGCCCTATGCGAATCTCCAGGCCGCCCAGGGTCAACCAGGGGTGGGGGTCCCACCCCACGTACCCGTGCGCGCTCAGGGTGG
>JACZSB010000379.1 GCA_022574435.1 Fidelibacterota bacterium | reverse complement strand
CTGGCAGTCAGGACCAATTGCGGACACCCGTCATTACTAGGCAAACATTGGGGATACTGATAGTGCCGTCAGGCTTAGCAAATTTTTCAGCGCTATCTTTAATGCCCTCCCAGACCTTAGCCTGTTTGTCAACGGGAGGCTGGCCTACCAGCGCAATTATCGGTGACGCAATCTCCTGCAGGAAGCTCACATAATCCTGGGAAGACTTAAAATTGAATTCTACAATGGTGCTCTCCGTCCCGGTTACGGTTAAACCACCATCCATGAATGCCTGATCAAGCAGGCCAGGAGTACCCAGTTTGAACAGCGTGGGAGCCTCCGCTGGTGGAGGTGGCGGATTCAACACAGCCTTAATGACCCCCATAGGCATAGAGAGGGCGGGCACATCCGCTGGGACGCCCCAGACCGCAGTGGCAAATTTTCCCCCCGGCACAAGCAGGTCCCTAAACCCCTTAATCGCCCCAGCGACATTCGGCATAAACATAAGTCCCCATCGGCAAAGGACGGCATCGAAACTTTCATCAGGAAGATTTAATGCTTCCCCGTCTACCTCTCGAAATTCGATGTTGTCCAGTCCCGCCTGTGCAGCTCTTTCGCGTGCAATAGCCAACATCCCTGCCGATTGATCCGTGGCGATGACCTGTCCCCCTGATCCTACCTTGCCAGCAGCAGTAACTGCCGGTTCACCGATACCGGTAGCAACATCCAGTACCTTGTGGTTGTTCTGTACTCCAGCTAACTCGACCAGCAGCTCGCTTACATGCTGCGCACTGGCCTCAATCGTCGGCCACCATTTCCGCCAACCATCAGCCACCGAATTCCATTGATCCCGTTGACTAATTTTGTATTGATCAGGACTTAAAGCTCCTATGTTTCAGCTCCTCTTCTCTTTAAATGAATGGCCATAAACTACCACTTGAATAGGTTCTTCAGATCGTCCCTCGTAGTGGGATAAATTATAGATGCTCGCTTCGAATGTCCATCAATATCCAAAGAATTGGCGCCCTGGCAGCCGTGGGATAGGCCTGCCGCCAGGAAAACTCTATTGCATCACCTGGACAGCACAATATTAGAATGTAATAACCACCGTCCTGAAATGACGGCCAGGGAACCGGAGAAGCGTGGGTAGGATTGGCCTACGCCGGATGAAACGGCGCTACTTTGATCCAGCAATTGATGGATAAATTATCCCACGCTATTGGCATGTTTCAGTTCATTGCTATCCGGTCAGTAAATGACACTTAAGAGATGAAAAACGGGGCCAGCTGCAACCTTTGGCGGGACAGGCGGGGCGCACCCGGCGACTTGTCCGGCGCAATCCGCCAACTAGCGGAGGTAGACCGAACGGCAGGGGGATTTTAGAATGTTGATTGTCGATTATCGATTGAAGATTGGGGAGCAGTTTCGGGTTACGGGTTTCGAGTTACGAGTTTCCTCTTCCTTGGCGCCCCCTAATCCAGCTCGGAGCACGCCTTTGCGCCTTTGCGCCTTTGCGGTTACTCCAACTCCGCTGGTCATTGAAACGCGCTGGCTTCAGCTCATCAGCAGCCGCAGGTAGAACAGGGGATTGGTCAATTTGGTCTTGGGGATTTCGTTGGCGATCATCCCGGCAATGACGTTACGTATCGCCGGATTGCGGGCCGCCTTGCGGATGACGAAGTTCAGTAGCGGCCGCCACTGGCCGATCTTCTGCAACCTGGTGCTGACGCTCAGCTCCCCGCCGATAGCGCCCCACAACTCCCGGTCATAGCGCTCAAGAGCCTTGGCACTCACATCGCCGTTCTGCAACGCTTGGGCCGCGGCCGCCACAGCGTAGCGGGCCGAGAAGAGGGCATTGCCGATACCCTCGCCCGTGAAGGGGTCGATCAGACCGGCGGCGTCCCCCAGCAGCAGGTAGCCGTGGCCATGAGCGCGGCGGTGAGTGCTACCCACCGGCAGGTTCCACCCGACGGCTGGTTCCAGCGGTTGGGCCTGGGCGAAACGCTCCCGGAACTGGGGCCCATCAATCACGGCCTTCAAGGCCTGCCTTAAGTTCCGTCCCTGCTTTTTGATCTCTGAGTGCGGCATCCCCAGGCCGATGTTGGCCGTGCCGTTCTCCAGGGGGAATATCCAGAAATAGCCGGGGATGATATCGCTGACGAAATGAAGTTCGATCTGGTCCGTCAGGCCGGCCACACCCCTATAATACTGGCGCAGGGCGGTGATGCAATGCCTGGGCTGGTGCCGGTAGTTGCCGGTCTTGCGGGCTACGATCGACTTATAGCCGTCGGCCCCCAGCACTACCCCTCCACGAAACTCCCTCTCGTCCCCATCGCCGCTACGGCCGCGGACGCCGCATACCCGGCCGTCGTTTTGCAACAGGTCTGTGACGGCGAAGCCCTCCAGGGTGGTAGTGGCCGCCTGGCGGGCCTGGTCGAATAAGAACTGGTCAAATATGTGCCGGCGGATGACGAAGCCCTCCGGGACGCTTTCCAGCTCGCTATTCCCCAATTGGATGACCAGCTCGGTCTGGTCAGGGCTGGAGAATATGATCCGGTTGATGGCCGCGCCCGGCAACCGTCGCACCTGGTCCAGCAGATCCAGCTCCTTGAGCACGGCCACCGATTTGCCAGACAACGCGTCGCCGCAAACTTTGTCCCGGGGAAATGATGCTTTATCCAGCAGCAGGGTGCTGAGTCCCTCACGAGCCGCATAGAGTGCCGCCGCAGCTCCGGCCGGCCCGCCGCCCACAATAATCAGATCGTAATAGTTATCGGTCCCGGTCATAATGCTTGTACATAGGCGTCCATTTTCATCACCGCACTCCTCACACGAGCGGTAAATTTATCGGTGCCCGGCGGCAAAAGAAACCCCGGTGAAACAGATGGTGGCCGGTTAGTGTGGGGCCGGCAGCCGCATCCGCCCGATCACAGGGGCCGCCTGAAGGGGCCAGCCTTTTTATTGTGCTCCGGGAGGTCCAGGAGGCCCTGGTAGGCCGGTTAGGACGAGGGTCACC
>JACZSB010000378.1 GCA_022574435.1 Fidelibacterota bacterium | reverse complement strand
TTGTATATGGAGTGGAACAAATAACCTCAGGCCTAAAGCAGGCTCCAGAGAATTCTATGAGCCTTGCAAAAGCCATTTCAATGTACCTCTCGCACCTTGCAGCCACTAAACACGCCGGGAGCACAATCCGGCGCTATGCAAAGACTTATAAGGTATTCCAGGGATTTCTGCATAGGGATATACAACTGCAAGCCGTTAAGCGCCGGGACGTTGAACGTTTCCAGGGCGATCGGCTCAAGACTTGCACAACAGCCGGGGTAGCGATTGATTTACGGCAACTGAGAGCGTTTTTCAACTGGTGCTACGGCCTGGAGTATATTCACCGTTCACCGCTAGTTGGTATCAAGATTGCCACCAGCATTAAGCCGGTGAGATTTCTAACGGCTGATGAAATTAAGGCACTTTATGATGTGATTGAGGGTGATCAAGATGCTATGGACTTGGTGACGTTCTACCTGTCCAGTGGGGCCAGGGCCACCGAGATACTACCCCCTCGTTTTACCTGGGCGAATGTTCACCAGGCCGAAATAACTTTGATCGGCAAAGGGAACAAAGTCCGCCATGTCGGTCTGAATGATACCATGAGGGGCATTCTCGAATCCAGAAAACACCTAAAGCACCCCTTCCCTTTCGCCTACGATGGAGTATACGAGAAGATCGTTCGCAAGTATTACCCGCTGGCCGGAATCTTCGAGGCTGATTTACACACTTTGAGGAAAACCGCCGGGGCGCTACTGATTCAAGCGGGCGTAGACATCTACCGGGTAAGCAAGTTCCTGGGCCACAGCAGCGTCACAGTAACCGAGCGGCACTATGTAGACTTACTCAAACAGGACTACCAAGACATAGCTCGGATCATGGAAAATAAGCTCAAATCTGATACGCATATAATAAACACGCTCGAGCCTATTCAGGCCCATTCAGGCGGCAATCACGGGGTCAGCCAAGGCCCCGCATCGGGCCAAGGGGGTGCATCTATAAGTCTGGATAAATCAATGACTTCCGTCGAGAAAAATGATGTACCGGGGCCGGGACTCGAACCCGGAAGCCCTATTGGGGCGGGGGATTTTAAGTCCCCTGTGTCTACCAGTTCCACCACCCCGGCTCGATTTTTTTGTAGAATTTTGAAACCCACGATTTGTACTTGTTTTATGTGGGCCTACTTTTGTTTAAAGTGCTCTTTTGGACCCCTTCAAACGGTTATTTTCTTGCCCCAATTTAACGCCTACGTGGGCCTGAATAGGCCCGAGCGTGTATATCATATGTATAGCCGATTCGAGGCGCTTATCCATTATTCGCGCAATATCTTGGCAGCCCTGTTTGAGTAGGCCGGCGTAGCGACGTTCAGTCACGGTAACAGTTGAATTGCCTAAGAATTTACTCAAGCGGTAGAGTCTATAGCTCCGATAGAATCACCAGCGGTGGCCGGCAAGCCTGGGGGCTAGGTTTTGCCGTTGGGCGCAGGGGGCTCCTTTTTCAGGTAGAAATATTCCCGGGTCGGCGCCAATGGGCGGTTCATCCAGAGGGGCCGCCGCAGGCCGCCGGGGTGGGTCTCCCGGTCCTTGGCGAGTTTATTCCACTCCTTGAATATGGCGAAGGACTTGTTGGTATCCACCACGATGTCCCCGTAGCGCTCACCTGGGCCGGGCTTGGTTAGGCGCACCTTTTGGTGCCAGCAGTGGGCGCCGGAGATGGGGTCCGGATGGACGGCGTGAGTGATGTTCTGGTGGACCCCTCCGTCGCGCCACCAGATCCTGGTAGAGTCCTTGTCGTTGCTGTCGAACGGCTCCACGCCGGCCACGGTGGACATTTTCCACACCCCTGGCGAGGTCTGTTCCACTGCCACGGTGTTGGACATCCAGCGGTTGCCGGCATCGTGGCTGCGGCGCCAGCGGCCGATGTGATGCGAGCAGGCTACCACACCGGGGCGGATCGCCTCGGTGACCCACACCTTATCTATGAAGTAACCGATCTCGGTCTCCATCTTGAGCAGCTCGCCGGTCTTCACGCCCAATTTTGCCGCGTCGCTGGTGTGGATCCAGATGGGGTTGCGGTGGGCGATCTCGGTGAGCCACTTGGAATTGGCCGACCGGGAATGGATGTGGGTGGGCAGACGGAAGGTGGGGGTGAGGGCATATTCCCCGTCCTTGAGGTTGTCGGGATGGATATGGGACCTGATGTAGCCCGGAATGGCCTGGTCTGCCCAGCCGAACTCGGCCATGGTAGCGGAATAGAATTCCTGCCTGTGGGACGGTGTGGGAAAGCCCTTGGCCGTCCCATTCGCAGTCTGAATGCCGATCAACATATCACCTTTGGTGATCTCGCCGCCGGGCTGGACAGTGGCCCCGTCCATCTCCTGATCGCTAAGCGGCTTGAGGTGCAAATTGTAGACCTTATCCTCCACCTGGAAGGCGCCGTAGGTGCGCATGTAATCCAATGGGGAGAGGCCCTTTTTGGCGGCGGTCTCCGGCAGGCCGGGGGTATGGTCGAATAGGTACTGGTAGTATTCGTCGATGTTGATCTTCTTGCCGGGGCGGTAGGGGCTGATGAAGTGCTCCCGGATGCCCATATCCCCATCCCGGTCGATGCGCCATGACAGTTCGATCCAGAATTCGTCCTCCTCCCACACTTCGCCGGGGTTGACCTCGTGGGTGAAGGTGACCGGCCGGCCTTCCCTGCGGGCCTGCTCGCGGAGCACCGGCTGGCGGAAGGCGATCCAGACACCGGCGTGGGTCTCATAGGAGTTGATGTCGTGACGCTCGGAGGCGTGGCCCATAGGCAGCACATAGTCGGCGAAGTAGGCGGTCTCGTTCCAGGTGGGGGTTAACGCCACATGGCAGCCGATCAGCTTACTATCGCTAAGCACCTCGATCCAGGTGAACCCATCGGGAAAGGTCCACACCGGGTTGAAGACCCGGGTGAAGTAGACGTCCAGGGCGCCCCGGCCGTCCTTGAGCAGGTGGGGCAGGAGGTAGCCCATCTCGTAATGGTTAAGGG
>JACZSB010000377.1 GCA_022574435.1 Fidelibacterota bacterium | reverse complement strand
AACACCCGGTGCAGTTCTTTCAGACTCGCATCCAGCACGGTGAAATTGCGCACGCCGAAGGCAATAGTGATCAGCTGGAAACAGCGGTCGGGAAACGGCAGGGCCTCGGCTTCGCAGCAGACCAGGCCGGCTGCCGGTATTTTACCGCCGGCCAGGCGCAGCATACCACTAACCGGATCGGCGCCAACCAGATGGACGCCTGGCTCACTATCCAGCAAGGCTTGCCCTTGGTCTCCAGTACCACAAGCCAAGTCCAATGCCCGTTCTTGGGGCTGGGGGTCGAGCAACCTGACCAATTCCCGACGCCAATAGCGGTCCCGCCCAAAGGTGAGCAGCCGGTTCAACAGGTCGTAACGGCCGGCAATCTCGCCGAACATGCCCCGGATGAAATGCTTCCGGTTGGCGCCGGAGCTCAAATCCGTTGATTTATTCGACAACTGATCCTCTCCAAATTCTCATGGGTCTAAATTAAATTCGCCGGCCGGTGGAATGGCTCCGGTTTGATCAAGAAATATGTCCACTGGATAGCAAACTCTATATTTTAAATCCGGGCTGGCGGCTGTAGATTTGCCCTCATGGTTGCTGCGCCAAAACCGCCTGCAGCGACACCTGCCTCTGGGGAGCAGTTGCTGGAGCGGATCGCCGCCGACTTCGTCGGGTTGAACACTACCTACCGGGTAGCGACGGGGGAGGTCACTCGCCGGGTATACCTGGACTCCACCGCCTCCACCCTGATGATGGGGGCCGCTTACCGCACGGTGGCCAGCTTCCTGGAACACTACTCCAACACCCACAGCCTGCTGCACAACAGCGCCCGGTTGGCCACCGGGGCCTACGATTGGGCCCATCAGCGGGTGCTGAGCTTCGTGGGCGCTGACCCGGAGCGCTATACCTGCTTTTTCACCGGCAGCGGCACCACCGGCGGGATTAACCGCCTGGCCCGGATCTACCACCAACTGCGACCAGACCGCGATACCGTGCTGGTCTCCATCATGGAGCACCACTCCAACGACCTGCCCCACCGCAAGCACATCGGCCGGGTGATCCACCTGCCGGTGGCCATGGACCAGGCCGGTATGGGGGCCGTGGATTTAGAGGCCCTGGAGCGATTGCTGGTCCAGGAAAAGGGCCGGATCAACTACGTGGCCGTCACCGGCGTGAGTAATGTCACCGGCATCATCAACCCGGTCCGGGCGGTGGCCCGCCTGGCCCATGAGCACGACGCCCTGGTGCTGGTGGACGGCGCCCAAATGGTGGCCCATGTACCGGTACAGGTCTCCGGCCATGATGATCCGCTGGAGGATATCGATGCACTGGTGTTTTCGGGCCACAAGACCTACGTACCCGGTTCGCCGGGAGTGGTGGTGGCCCGTAAGGACCACTTGGCCCAGGTCGAACCGGACGAGGTGGGTGGCGGCATGGTGGACCGGGTGTTCACCGAGCGCTATACCATCACTCCCCATTTCCCCGAACGGGAAGAGGCGGGCACGCCCAACATACCCGGCGCCATCGGGCTGGCCGCCGCCCTGGAAGTGCTGGACCGGGTGGGGATGGACTATCTGCTGGCAGAGGAAACTAAACTGATCGGCTACGCCCTACAGGCGTTGGAGGAAATTCCCGACGTTACCATTTACGGCACCACCGACACCGGCCATTGTCCCCGGGCGGCCTCCATTTCCTTCAATGTGGAGGGGCTGCCCCATTCGCTGGTGGCGGGAGTGCTGAACGATTACCATAACATTGCCGTGCGCAACGAATGCTTCTGCGCCCACCCCTACGTCATAGAGATGATCCCCGACCAGGCCGCTGATTACCTGGAAATGACCGACGACCAACTGGCTGCGGCCTGCCTGCCCAAACCGGGGATGGTGCGGGCCAGCTTCGGCCTGTACAACAACACCGCCGACGTGGATGCCCTGGCGGAGGCGTTGCGAGATATCATCGCCAAGGGGGCGGAGTATCAAGCACTATATAAGTTGGGCGACGACCTGGAATACCACCACCAAACGTTCACCTTCCAGCCCGAGGAGCATTTTTCGATCCCGGACCTGGTCACCGAGGCGTTGTCAGGTGATGGCCCATAGGTTGCCACCGGAGGTACAACCTGCTTCCTTGGCTCTGATCCTGCTAGGCGGCCTGTTGACCGCTGGGCCGCTGTCCGGCACACAGGCAGCGGATACGGCCCAGGTGGATAGCGCCATAGTCGATACCACCGCCGCGTTACCGCCGCCGGCCATTTTCCACAGCGCGCCCCGGGCCATACCCAACAACCGGCCCTACGTGATCGACCTGTTTGTCAGCCTGGATCCGGCCGAGATCGAGGAGGTGCACCTGTTCGTGCGCACCGACAGCACCCGATCGTTCCAGGAGTTCACCTTGCGGGGCCAGTACGGCCGTTACCGGCATACCCTGACCGCAGAGCAACTGGGTGACAGCCTGGTGTCCTATTTCTTTCTGCTGAGCCGCCGGGACTATGGCTTGGTCGGCTATCCCCAGGACCTGGGCGGGGGGATTCGTCCGTTCCGGGTACAGGTGGTTGAGCCCACGCTGGAATTTTTCCAGAGCCGCCGCCGTGAATGATTCGGCCGCCGGCCGAGCTGCCCAACTGCGGGCCCAGATCGACCAGGCCAATATTCGCTATTACGTCCACGACGACCCCACCATAAGCGATGTCCAATACGATCAACTGCTGCGGGAGCTGGAGGCCCTGGAGGAGCAGCACCCAGAGCTAGTAACCCCCGATTCACCCACCCAGCGAGTGGGGGCCGAGCCGCAGTCGGAGCTGGCCACCGTGGCCCACCGGGCGCCCATGCTCAGCCTGGCTAACGCCATGGACGACGGCGAGTTGCGGGCCTTTGACGGGCGTGTGAAGAAGGAGTTGGGCATTGAAGGGCCGGTCGACTACCTCTGTGAGCCCAAGCTGGACGGCCTGGCGGTGGAACTGATTTACGAGCACGGCCGGTTGGTACAGGGCTCCACCCGGGGCGACGGGAGCACCGGTGAA
>JACZSB010000376.1 GCA_022574435.1 Fidelibacterota bacterium | reverse complement strand
GGCGAACCCATATTCCCGAGCCTCGGCGCACAGTTGCCGCAATTCATCTTCGGTGGCGTCCGGTTTGAGCAAAGTATGGTCAATGTAGTCCGCCATTTCCGGCTTGCGCCTGGTGCCGAGGGTGGAGCCCACCCGGTCTGCGCCGGCGCCCATAATCTGGCGCACCGTCTCCAGGTCACGCTCCGGGCAACGGCAGTCCCGGCACAGACGGCATTGCCATTCGCCGCTTTCACAGGCATCCCGGCCGGGCGCAGTCTGGGTAATTACCCTGTTAATCAATTGGTCCAGGGAGTCTTGATCAGTACCCATATTCAACTCCGCGAAAGGTTAGTCACCGGTATACTCAATATCCACCCGGTCCACCACACCAACGATCACTGCCTGGACCGGCATCTTGCGCCCGTACATAATGGCCGCGCCACCGCCCTCCATATTCACCAGCACCTGGTCGCCCTTACCGGCACTGGCCCGATCCAGGGCAATGAAGGCGCCGCCCAAGTCCGAGCCGTCGATATCCACCGGCTGCACCAGTAGTAACTTTTCCCCCTTTAAATTATGGTCCTTGATGGTCGACACCACCGATCCCACCACGCGCCCCAGGATCATTATGCCGCCGCCCCCGTATTGCCGGCCAGCGCCTGCCGAACCTGCTCAACCAGACGGTGGGCGTCATCCACTGTTGGTCCTTCGGCGATGATCCGGATTACCGGCTCGGTATTGGAGCGGCGCACATGGACCCAGCGGTCCGCCCACTGGAGCCGCAGCCCGTCTACCGTGTTTTGCTCCGCGTCGGGGAAGCCGGCTGCGAGTTGGGTGAGTGTAGCTTCCAAGTCTTCATCTCCCAGGGGGATTTTCCGCTTTACCATCTCCATGCTAGGCCAGCCGGCCTTGATTGCGCTTATTGGAAGGGTTTGTTGGGCCAGCCGGTCCAGCACCAGGGCGGCCCCCACCAGTGAATCGCGCCCCAGGTGCGATTCAGCCAGGATCACGCCGCCATTGCCCTCGCCACCGATCTCGCCGCCTATGGCCCGCATCATGTTAACCACGTTGATCTCCCCCACGGCTGAGCGCTGCACCTCAAGGCCGTATTTGTGGGCCACGTGATCGACCAGCATGGATGAGGACAGGTTGGTGGTCACCGGTTTGCTCCCGCCAGTGCGCCGCAGGTACCCGTCCACAGCCAGCACCTGCGTCAATTCTTCACCCAGTGGCGCTCCTTGCTCATCGACCAGTGCCAGCCGGTCGGCATCGGGATCGGTGGCCAGACCAATGTGCGCCCCCTCCTCTTTCACAGCGCTACACAGGTCCGCCAGGTTCTCGGCCAGCGGCTCGGCCCCCCGGGGGAAAGTGCCATCGGGGGTACAGTTCAAGCGCACTACCTGACAACCCAGCGCTTCCAACAAGGCCGGCAAGGCGAAGTATGCCGCACCGTTGACCGCGTCCACCACCACCCGAAACTTACGGCGGATTATGGCTTCAATATCTATGCAGCTCAGGTCCAGAATATCGAGGATATGCAGCCCAGCCGCCTCGATCAGGTCCACGCCCCGGCTTCGGCGGGAAGTGAACTGCTTGGGGGCCTCGGTTTGATCGGCCCTGGCAAATAGAATTTCCACCCGGCCCTGGTCCAGGAAGCAACCATCGCTGCCGATAAATTTCAGGCCGTTGTATTCAATAGGGTTATGGGAGGCAGTCAGTACGATCGCGCCGGCCAGACTTTTATGAGGCACCAGGAATTGAGCCGTCGGTGTGGGAACCAGGCCCGCTATCTGTACCTGTCGCCGGGCGTCACTCAGGGCCTGGCAGGCCACATCCTGAAGCTCCAGACCGTGGGGCCGGCTGTCCCGGGCCACCAATATGGGACCCGGCGGTTGCAACAGGGCGAAGGCCCGCACATGGCGGTAGACCGTCTCCGGGTCCAGCTCTTCGCCCACGATACCCCGCACACCTGAGACTGTACGTATTAGTGCCATATGGTCATTGGCGCCGGCGGCGCATGTTGGGCAGACCGCCTGGCTCGGGGAAATGTGGTGGAATTGAACTTCATGGCCCTACACCGGGGCTAGAGTTTAAAAAAAATCCAGACTGGAAGCCTGGATTTAAGTTAATTGGGGCCTGGTGAAAGGTAGCGCTTAACGGCGGTTGAGTTCCAGGGTGGCATTGCGCCGCAGGCGCCGCTTGGCTTTGGAGCGCTTGATGCGCCGCTCCTCGCTGGGCTTGAGATAATAGGCCGTGCGCTTGATGTCCTTCAATATGCCGGCTTTCTCGTACTTCTTCTTGAACCGGCGCAAGGCCCGCTCCAACGGCTCATCTTTCCTGACTGTCACTTCCACCATAGTTCGTTTCGCGTACTCCTAATTACGGGCGTATCTTGTTTAGCCTATAAAGTTAGTGTCACTCTCGAGGAGAATCAATAATTAATAGCACTGGCGGGCTTACAACACTACCAGGCGATTGAGCTGGCTTGCCCCCGGGCAGCACCGTTGATCACGTAGTAGCCGTCCCGATTGGTAACCGCCCCCAAGCTGGTCTGCGGCACGAAGACGTTGACGTAGGAAAGGCTTTCGCCGTTGGTGCTGTCACGGACGAAGCCGCTGATGGTGCCGGACTGGGGCTGGGCCGAAACCCCGCTCAGGGCCAGGGCCAGCGTTGGGAAAATTACCTTAAAAGCTAGGTGGGCTTTCATGCGCGATTTTAGCGCCTTGTTGCCCGGCGACCAGACTTGCCGGGATTGAATATTGAGGATGTTTTCCATATCATGATATGTGGAATTTTAGCATGTCGCTGTCAACGATCCAAATTCTATCATCACAATTTTACCTTTGATGAGTCCAGTAGTGATTTTAACCTTGGCCATGGATACCGGCGCAATAACAATTTTTCACGGCCAGGGATATTTCTTTATAAATGATAGTTTGGATGTTTATGACCTATTTTTAGGATTGATTTTTTCGCCGTTTGGGTACTATATGGACAAAACTTTATAATCTAAACGACGTTAGGT
>JACZSB010000375.1 GCA_022574435.1 Fidelibacterota bacterium | reverse complement strand
GATACACTACCTACTCGTTCGGTACATTAGTGACACTACGTGCTGCTGGCAAGGGTGAACTCCCGCTGAAGGAACTGCTGGGGTGTGCGGTAGGCGAGGGACTGATGGGGCCGGAATTGGTCCCTCACAACGGCTGTCCTCTCGGGTCTTCCATCCGGGCGAGCTTTGTCCGACCGCTCTCGGCCATCCGAGGTTCCGAACCGGGCAATGGGACGATCTTGAAGCCTGCCTGCCTGAGCACGGCTGCCGCGGCCTGCAACCGGTTGCCGGATTTGCGAATGCTCCCTTCGAGCAGTTTATCGACGCTCAGTTGATTGCCTATCAAGCGAATGTCCTGAGTCATATTCTTGAACGCAAATGCGGAGGTGCGCGCCACCACCCGCAAACTGTCGATTTTTGCCAGGGTATCGATCAGCTCCTCCGTCAAACCGTCGCAAAAATAGTCCTGATCCTTCTCGGGACTCATATCAACAAAGGGGAGTACTGCAATTGAAGGCCCTGAGTGACTCGTTGCCTGGTCCTCTGTGGCGATAACCTTACCCCGCTTATCGCGGAGCTCAATGGCGTATACAAGTATGGGCCGGGCCACTCCCTTCAGCGTTTTCGGTCCCAGCAACTGCGCCTTCAAATCGGATTGATTGCGGATATCGTCATACACCCGCTCGGTGACGCAGATGCCCCCCGGCTCGGCCAGCGGCTCGATGCGGGAGGCCACATTCACGCCATCGCCAAAGACA
Organism: Fidelibacterota bacterium; assembly: GCA_022574435.1. GTDB lineage: Bacteria > Fidelibacterota > Marinisomatia > SCGC-AAA003-L08 > TS1B11 > JACZSB01. The sequence goes on along the minus strand of JACZSB010000375.1, from coordinate 2,271 downwards.
TCCCCATCCTTAAATACTACATCACCGATGTGGATGCCGATACGCAGGGTCAGATCCCGATCATCTGCCAGGGAGCGCTGAATTTCCAGGGCACACTGCACCGCTTCCACGGCGCTGGCAAAGGCCGAGAGCGTACCGTCACCGATCTCCTTTAGCCACTCCCCATTAGCGCCCTGAATGAGGGGCTTAAGGATCGCCCGGTGGCGGTCCAGCACCTGCAGGGCCAGCCGTTCGTCCCGGGACATGAGGGCCGTATAACCGACGATGTCGGTGAACATGATGGCGGCCAGTTTGCGGTGTTGGGTTTCAGCCACAGCATCACTCCGGGAAGTTCAGGCGGCGCATTAGGGCCTGGAAGCGGGGCTCGCCCCGGAGGGGGTCGAATAGAGGGCGGGTTTTAAGATAATGCATTAACGTCGAACCCTCCTCAAAGGCTAGCTCCAGCTGGTCCAGGGCCTCATCTGCCTTACCCAGGGCGCTATATACCTCAGCCATGTATAACGGGTCAATCACGAGGTCTTGGTCTTCTAATCGCAGGCTGTCAAGGAGCGTCTGGGCCTCGGCCCGCCGGCCCATCTGGGCATAAGTGGCGATAAGGGTCTGTATATTGGCTGAATAGGCCTTTGGATCGATTGACGCCAACTGTTCATAGATCGCGACAGCTTCCTCGTACTTTCCCGCATCGGCCAATGCCGTCGATAGCCAAAATATAATATGGCCATTGTCCGGATAGAGTTCAAGGGCCTGCTCAAAGTATGCAACGGCTTGATCAAAGCGGCGCCCATGGAGTGAGACGATGCCAAGGCCTACGGGCCCTTGCATGGATAGGGGATCGAACTCTTTGGCCCGTTGCACTGCCACCAGGGCCTCCTCAGTCCGCCCCATGCGGCCCAGGAATAGGCCGTATTCATAATGAGCCGGCATATAACCGGGGTTGAGGGTGATAGCCCGCCTGAAGGCTTGCTCCGCGCCGGCCCAGTCTCGTTCGTAGTAGAAGCGGTATAATCCCAGGTTCACCTGGACTTCCGGCAGGGTGTCGTCCAATTTCACGGCCTGGTCGATGGCGGCCCGGGCCTTGGTTCGGGCTTCTTCAATGGATATAAAACCATATAGCTGGGTCAATAAATAGCCCCATACCAGCAGAGCATGGGCTTGGGTTAAGGTGGGATCAATGGCTACGGCTTGTTCCAGGTAGTCCACCGTCTTCTGGAAGTTCTCCGGGCTCTCATTGGTTCGGAAGTGCCACGCCTTGAGGTAGAGCTGATAGGCCTCGGGGTCCACCTGCCGGGCGCTGGCCAGCCGAACCTCCTCCTCCGGTGTCAGGGTTGCCCGCACCTGCTGGGCAATGGCCCGGGCTACTTCCTGGTGGAGGGCCAGCACGTCCCGCAGGTCCCGCTCATAGGCCTCGGCCCACAGGTGCTGATCCCGGCGGCCATCAATGAGCTGGGCGTTGATGCGCACCCGGTCGCCCACCACCAGTACCGACCCTTCGACTATGGCGTCCACATTCAAGGCCCGGGCGATTTCTGGTATGGAGGCGCCAGCCGCGCCAAATCCCAGGGTCGAGGTGCGGGAGATCACTCGCAGGGCACTGATCTTGGCCAATTCGGTGATGAGGGCCTCGTGCATGCCCTCCACGAAGTAGACTTGCTCAGGGTCGCCACCCAGGTTATCCAGGGGCAGGACGGCGATGGAGCGAATAGCGCTGGGATCGTAGTTCCGGCCGGCACCCCCCCAGCGCCCCCAGATGCCAAAGGCCACGGCCAAAACGGCCACGGCGATCAAGGTCCGATTGCTGGTGCCCGGTTTGCCGGTAGCCAGACCCTTGGTCCGCACAATCCCCTCATCAGTGATATCGAACACCCACGCCAGCCCCATGGCGACGGGGAAGCCCGCCCCCAGCAGAACTATGAGCAGACGGCTGACCCAGGCCGGGATGCCCATGACCTCGAAAGTGCCGTCGATGATTTGGATGATTACGAAAGCGATACCGCCATAGAAAACGGCCACCCTAAACACCCGCCGGCGGCGGAGCTCGGCGATGAAGACGCTAAAATTGGGCATGGTGCAATATACTAAGGATTGACCGGTGGCCGATGCATGTTTTTTCCAGGCCGGGATTAGCCTATTCCAACTGCTCCAGCACCCGGCCAATGGTCTCCCAATCGTACCCCCGCCTCTGGAGAAAGCCAGTCAGCCGGTTGCGCCGCTTGTCTTGTGGCAGTCCCGCAGTGGAGCGCCACCGCTTCCTGGCCAGGGGCAATATGCCAG